>JAUWOI010000212.1 GCA_030612185.1 Anaerolineae bacterium | reverse complement strand
TATAGGTCGCGCCACGCACGCGCTGCTCGAACTCGGCGGCCCGTTCGCCGGCCCACACAACGTGGGTGTGGGGGTCCACGAAGCCGGGGCAGACGACTTTGCCGGAAACGTCCAGTTCGACGGTGGCCTGCCAAGCGGTGCGCACCTCAGCTGTGGGACCGACGGCGACGATGCGCCCGTCAACGCAGGCCACCGCCCCATCCTCAATGAGTCCCAGGCTTCGCCGTGAGTGCTCAGCCGAACGGTCGCCCAGAGCGCGTCCTCGCTGGGGGCCACCATTTTGTGGAGGGATGACGCATAGTTGCGCGGCGGAATGGATGAGGAGATCAGCATGCATCACTACATCACCAACGCCGCTGCCTGTGCCACCAGCGCCAGCACGCCCAGGGCCAGGATGGCGTAGTTGGCGAACTCACCCAGTGGGTAGACGTAGGTCTTGATGACCCGGCCATCCTCTAATTCCAGTTCGCGCAGTTCGAAGAGTGGGCGGGGGGTACGGCGGAACCAACCACGGGCCTCCCCTTTCACCCCGACCAGGCTATCTACCCGCAGCAGTCCAAACAGCGTCTCCCACAGCCGCGCTGGCTGCCGGTAGTCGAGCACGATGTAGCCAGATTGATCTTGCAGGACCATATCCTCGCTCCAGTACAGGCCGGGGATGCCCTTGCCAATGATGCGGCCCTGCAGCGTCCCGGGCACGGCGCGCACGCGGCTGACCTTGACCTCTCTAACCAGTTCGCCCACCGTGCGCGGCTGGCTCATGTCGCGGGGGTAGACGAAGCGCCGTTTGAGCCACCAGGCGGCTCCCCAGGTCAGGAGACCTACTCCCGCGCCAGCCAGTGGTAGTCCAGACAACACCCCTGCCACCGTGACCCCCGCGCCCACCAGGAAGCCGATTCCCGGCAGGCTGTTTATGGCGAAGTCCACCAGGAACTCGTCCCAGTAACTCTCCGGCTGCTCGGCACGGAAACTGAAACTGGGCATCTGGTGCAGTGCTTCGGTCTGCTTTTCGAGGGCGCGGATACGCTTGGCCGGCAGAGGGTGGGAGGAGGAGAGTTCGTACCACATGGCCCACGGGTTCCACAGGTCCCACTTCATCGCGTCCGTCATCGCAGCGGTCGAGACCGCGCCCGTGCCGGCCCCGGCCAGCGCCAGCGCCTGGGCCACCTGTGGGTCGAAGATGCCGAAAGCACGCCCGGCGATCATACGGGTGTCGTCCTTCTTCGCGCCTTCCTGTGGCGCACTGGCCAGCCCGTAGGCGATCTTGATCAATGCCCGGGCCAGGGAATCGGGCTGCCCGGTCACCTCGCCCGAGAAGCGGTCGGCGTAGTACTCACGCACCCGCGAGAGAAGCAGCACGATGTACTGGCTGACGAAGTAGGCCACGTAGGCGATCAGGCCGACCAGCGCGATGTACCCGCCGCCCTTCTCGCGCTGTTTGCGGCCCCGTCCTGCGCCCCAGGCGAAGCGGGCGAGGAGGTATAGTAGCAGCGGCACGGCGCCCGCCACCGTCATCACCACGAAGTCCCAGTGGGCGATGTGACCCAATTCGTGGCCCACGACACTGTGTTTACCTCTGCCGGCGTCAGTAGTTCCAGTATCCCGCGCGTCACGACCAGCCGGGCGTCGCCGGGGTAATGGCCGAAGGTAAAGGCGTTGGGATTGCCGTCGTCAATGACACCAAAGCGTGGGAGGGGGAGTTCCCGGCTGGCACACGTCTCTTCGATGAAGCGGGCCAGTTCCGGGCTCACTTGTTCCACCTCGATCCAGCGAATCTTGTAGATCCATTCGATGATATTAGGGCCGATGAGGTACTGGAGCGCCAGCGTGCCGAGGGCGAAGGCGACTGCCACCCAGATTGAGAGATCGAAGTAGACAACCGCCATCATCCCGACGGCAAACAGCAGGCCGAACAGCAGGGCCAGCACGAGCGTCGAGCGCAGGAGCAGATTCACCATAGCACACCTCCAGATAGACGTAACAAAGCGGAGTCAGCAATATGATAGCACAAAGGCCGATGGAGGTCAATAGTTGGTTTGGGCTTTGGAACGCAGTTCCCCGGGGTATTACTTTCAGGGGTGGAAAGAGGAGCCCCCCCCTCGCACGTCGCGCGCCGTTTCCGCAGCCAGAACGTGGGAGGGGGAACCAGGCTGCGGTGCAGAGGATGCAAGTGGGGAACCATCTTCTGCGACCAGCCATACGTTCACCCGGCACTCGACGCCCCGCTCGTCCACAAAGGTGATAGCGGTGGTGTGGGGAGGGAAGCCGGCCGGCGCAGTGGGGATGTCGGCCTGAATCCAGGCCCGTTCGGTGTAGCGAGCCAGCGGGCGGTGGGGACCGAGCACGGTGATAGTGTTGGGACCGGGTGTTCCTTCGACGGCGAAGATGGCGATCCACTCGCCGTCGGCGGGTAATCCATGACGCACGGCAACAGCACGGACGTAGTGATCCAGCACGGAGGCCGCGTAGCGGCGTGTGACTGGCAGGTGAATCTGCTTCCACGAACCGTTATAGGCAGCCAGCGCGTGGTACAGGTCGCCATTCCCATCGCGGACAATCTGGGCGAGAGTGCGCGTGCCCCAGGACACGTTCGTCCACGGATTCTCCAGTTCATCGGCGCTGGGCCGCCAGGGGAACGGCATCAGCATCATTAGACCGACGGCCCCGGCCGGGCCGCGATCCCCCGGTCGGCCCAGGGATTCCTTCCAGATCACGGCGGCGATGATGTCTGGATCCAGGCCCCGTTCCGGAGCATGTTGGAGGATGATGTCCTCCCAGCGGGTGACGTCAGGGCTCCAGTAGGGGGAAAGGGCAGATACGTCGGGGTGACTCCCGCTCTGCGCGAGAGCGGGGTAGGGGCACGCAAGAACTGTTATTGCCGCCAATAGAGCAGCGGCGAGTATCAGTCGCCGGGGTTGCATTGGGATACGGTCACTCCTCCATTCCCACCGCGGGATGCGGGGGATTGTTGTTACTATAGCGGAAAGTTGGCGATTTGTCAAGTCAGGATGCCTTTCAGGCGATAGACCAGAAACCGGGTTTTTAGTGCTCCACAAGCGAGTAGTATTGCTTGCAGACGCTTTCCGCTGCCAGGGAGGTCTTCCTGTACGAAAAACCTGGTTTCTTGGCCCCCACGTGAACGCTTGCCTCATCCCTGCGTTTGAAAACCCTCGCTGTCGAGGGCCGTGAAGACAGTCAGTTCGCCGCCCGCTGCATAGTCCGGTAGTAGAGCCTCAGCCGCCGCAGTCAATTGCCGTCTTCTCTGCTCCCACATCTCCTTTTCAGACTGGGCTATCTCCTCATTCAGCAATTCCCAAAGCCGGCGTTTGTCTTCCGTGCGTAGTTCTACGACAGATTTGATCAGTACTTCGAAGGAGATCAACGGTTTCACAACCCCTTGTGCCATAATCATGCTCCTTCCCGAATCTTGCCTCAGCAGCACTTGAGACGATTGGTCGCCCTCTTGCCTTCCAGGTTCATCGCCGCCCCAATTGTATCACGCTTGGGCTCGAGTGCAACTCAACCGGAGAAGGGATCCGTGCTGGCGATCTGGGCGAGCGCGGCAACCAGGCTGTAGGGAGCGCCGGATCACCAATCTTCCGACTTCCCCGGCGTTGTCAGTAGGAATGAAGCGTAGTATAATTGCTATGAGTCGAGGCATGGCTACCATAAGATTTCTCGCGTCGGACTTGGGAGCAGGTCCGGGAGGTGGGACAATGAAACTGGAGGACTATTTTGACTTTCTCGAGCCCAACGACATCCGGGTAAAGGGCACGCGGGTAGGTATTGAGACCATCCTCTCTGACTACCTGGATCTGGGATTATTCCCGGAGGACATTGTCATGCGCTATCCAACGCTGAACCTGGAAGCGGTGTATGCCACCATCACTTACTACTGGCGCAATCGGGAACAGGTAGATGCCTACTTACAGGCGTGGAAGGAACATGGCGAACGTATGCGCCGAGAGCAGGAGCGTAATCCACCGCCTGCTGTTCAGCGCCTGCGCACGATGATCCGCCAGCGCCAACTGGAGTCACATCCCTATCCTGCGTTGGACTGATGAGCACGCGAGGTTTCTTGATTGACGAGAACCTGCCCCCGGTCATTGCCGTGCAGGTATGCCAGCACGAGCCACGAATACAGGCTCTGGCTATCGGCCAGCCAGGAGCACCTTCCAAGGGCACCCTGGCCCCCCAACTTCTGTGCTGGATTGAAGAGAACGACTATACTGCTTGTCACAAACAACAGGGTCAGTATGCCCGGTCACTTGCGCGATCACCTGGCTGCTGGCGGGCACGTTCCTGGAATTCTGGTGGTGCCCTTTCCCCTGGGTATCGGCGCGCTGGTTGAGGAGTTGATCCTGATCTGGGGTGCCAGCCTGCCGGACGAGTACCAGGATCAGATTGTGTACCTGCCCCTGCGCTAAGAGGGTAGCGTCACCTGTGTGTATACCAACGGGGCGACCTCAATCGAGGTCGCCCCGTTTTGCTGCCGGGCTGTGCTGGTCTATGGAGGTTACGCACGACGGAGGTTGCTCCCCGCGCCGGGGAGAAAACGGAGATACGTCTCGGTGGTCGCCGCCAGGTCGGAGTAGACGCCCCGGTAGGGCGGGGGCAGCAACGCCGCTATCTGGTACATAACCTCGTCGGCTATCTGCTGGCGCACCTGGCGGGTCACTTTGCTTCCATCGGCGTCCAGGTGAAACGGCTGGCCTACGACGATGTGAAAATCGGTGCGGCGCAGGCGAGGAAGGTTGTCCCAAAAGGACTCTCCGCCGTGGCAGACGATGGGCAGCACGGGGGCACTGCTGCGCAACGCCAGGAACGCGACGCCGGGATGTGCCCGCTGTAAGCGCCCGTGACCGCTGCGGGTGCCCTCCGGGGCCAAGGCCAGGATGCGACCCTCTTCCAGCGCCGCCAGAGCCTGGCGGAAAGCGGCTATATCGGCCTCGCCCCGCCGTATCGGGATGCCTCCCCAGAGACTGAACAGCAGCGGCCCGAAAAAGGGATGCTCCAGGTTCTCGGCTTTCACGAACCCGGTCACCGGACGCGGGTGCAGGTGAGTATAAAAAATGGGCGCTTCCAGGAAGTTGACGTGGTTGATGGCGATGATGAGCGGCCCTCGTTCTGGCACACGTGCCAACTGAGCATCGTCTATCCGGCAGAGTAAACGCGTCAGGCCCTTGATTGACGAAGTCACCACGCGGTATGCGAGCGTCATTCGACGGTCTCCGGTGACGGGCAGATGATCTCAATCTGGCGCGGCAGCAGTTCCATCTCCAGATATTGCCCTTCGATACACAGCGTCTCCCCGTCGGCGTGGGCGGGCAGCACCCCCTCGACGGCGGTGACGACAACCTTCCGCGCCTGCTCCATCTTGATAGGCTCCTGGGTGGCCTGTGTGCCCCGCATGAAGTGGGGGATGAGGCCGAAGAGACGGGGGCGGCTCACCTCGTGGGCGATGCACAGGTCGAACATGCCATCGTCCGGTTTGCCATCCGGGGCCATATAGAAGCCGCCGCCCATGCGCTGGCCGTTCATAATCGAGATCATCAGCGAGGGCTGTGTGATCGTCTCTCCGTCGTACTTGATTTTGGTGAGCGGGGCCTTGTAGTACAGGAGGACGGTCTTGAGCACGGCGACAATGTAGGATGGAAAACCGGTCAGCCGGGTCATTTTGACCGCTTCGAATCCGACGACAGCGTCGAAACCGATGCCGACGCCGTTGCCAAAGTAGCGGCCCTCTGGGTAGAGGCCGCCGGCGACCCACCCAACGTCAACCGTGCGCCGGTGATCCTGGGCCAGCGCCCGGCAGCCCTCTTCCAGGTCGGCGGGGATACCCATGCCATAAGCAAAGTCGTTGCCCCGGCCGACGCACACGATACCCATTGCACATTCCTCTCGCTGACTCGCCGCCTCGCTGACTCGCTTAGCTCGCATCAGGCCGTTGAGCACCTCGTTGGCGGTGCCATCTCCGCCCACCGCGACCACAACGTCGTACCCTGCGGTGGCGGCCTCCTGGGCTAGTTCGGCGGCGTGCCAGGGTCGCTCGGTGCGCACGAGGTCGAAATCCAGGTCGTACTCGTTCAGCATACGCTCAATATGGGGAATGGCCTGTTCGCCGGTTCCTCTACCGGCAGTCGGGTTGACGATGATCTTGTATTTGGACATTAGATGTAGAATCCCTCCGGGTCAATTTCTTCTCTCAAGAGGCGTAGTTCTTCGGCCGTCGGTGGCTCGTTGTGACCAATTTCGTCGGCCAGGAGCAACTCGAAGCCGGTGTTCTCGATCACCTGCTCGGCGGTGACGCCGGGATGAGTGGCCAGGAGACGCATGCGCTTCGTCTCCGGCCCAAAGTCCAGGAGCGCCAGCGTGCTCACCACGCGATAGGGGCCGGTGCCGGGCGGGAGGCCGGCTTCCTCGCGAGCGCCAGGGCCGGTCAGGTAGCCGGGCGTGGTGATAAAGTCCACCTGCGGCACGAAGCGACGTTTGTCATGTCGCATAATGATGATGTTGCGCCAGCAGAGGGAGCCTACGTCGTTGGCCCCACCGGAACCGGGCAGGCGCACTTTGGGTGGGTGGTGCTGAGGGCCGATGATAGTCGAGTTCAGGTTGCCGTAGGGGTCAATCTGCGCCCCGCCGAGGAAGCCAAAATCAACGAAGCCGCGTGTGGCAGTCTCCATGATGTCGCAGATGCCGGAGGCGGCCACGCCCCGGTAAAAGGTGCGGCTCTCTCCCACCGCCCGGGGCAGTTTCACCAACTGTGCCCCCGTTCCTCCGAATTCAAAGATGGTCACCAGGTTGGGGGCGTGCGTCTTCTGCGCCAAACTCGCGGCCAGCATGGGGATGCCGGTGCCGATGAAAGCGGTCACGCTGTCGGGCATCTGCCGCGCCGCGATGCAGATCAAGAGTTCCGTGGGATTATATTCGGTCTCGCTCATCGCCGTCCCTCCTCTTCGCCCCGCAAAATCTGCAGTCGCTCCCGCCCCACCAGTTCCAGGTACTCCTGGTGGTTTGCCAGGCTGTAGATGTACTTGTCCAGGTATGCCTGTGTTCCCTCCTCTGTCTTCGATGCCTCGACCCACTCCCGCAGTTGGTCCTCGTCCCGCGCATGGCAGTAGACCATCTCGCCGGGATGGGAGCCGAAAGGAGCGTGCACGACCCCGTCCACCAGGTAGTAGGGGATGATGGTGCGGTCTGGGTGGCGGCGAATATCCTCTGTATCTACGATTTCTTCGGCGCTGATGATGAGCCGCTTGCAGGCTCGTGACATCTCGAAGGCGAAGCCCGAGATGCCGTCAATTTGAGCGTTGCCATATCTGTCGGCGCGGTGGACGTGGATGAG
>JAUWOI010000287.1 GCA_030612185.1 Anaerolineae bacterium | reverse complement strand
CCCCCCCCCGCGCGGGGGGGGGGGGGCGGGCCCCAACCGCGGCCAGGTCGGCCATCGTGTGCACCGTCTCCCACGCCTCCGGCACGGCCAGGGCCAGGCGGCAGTGGCCGAAGTTGAGCGTGTCGTGGAGCACCAGCACCGCGCCGTTATTTCCCTGGCGCTCGGCCACTATGTCCATTCCGGTGATACCGAAGTCCACGCTGCCATCGCGCACGCTGACGACGATGTCGCCGGGCCGCTGAAAGAGCACGGTCAGGCCAGGCAGGGCCGGGATGCGGGCGGCATACTGGCGGGGGTTGGGTTTATCCACCTTCAGACCACAGGCGGCCAGAAAATCCAGCGCGCCATGGGCCAGGCGGCCCTTGCTGGGCAGTGAGAGGCGGATGCTGGTATGTTGGTTATGTTGGTCCATTGGATGCTCCTAAACAAACAAAAAGCCCTCGCCGGGTTGACCGGGAGGGCTGGACGTTTGGGAATTAGTTCAGGCAGACTTACTCAGGCAAATCAAACCTGTCCTCCCCGGTCGAGGGACGAGGACTCGTGATCGTGATGGTGGGCAGAGACGTATATCTTGATGAGCATGACCGAGACATTGTACCATCATCCTGGGGGAAGTCAAGCGGGGCCGCCGGGCGATGAAGGCAGAAGCCCGAGGCTAAAGCCGTCGGGCTGAAAGAGCGAAGCCCTGCGGGCTGTTCTTAGCCCCGGAGGGGCTTTGCTCTCTCAGCGCGGGGTTTCAACCCCGCGCTTTTGCCGGACGGCTGTTACTCAACATAAATAGACCGATGGCATCACTCTATCGCCGCGCGGGGGCCGTCATCTGCTCTGTTGTCGCTCCGCCGATTTGCCTTGCTCGCCGGGCGATGAAGGCAGAAGCCCGAGGCTAAAGCTGTCGGGCTGAAAGAGCGAAGTCCTGCGGGCTGTTCTTAGCCCTGGAGGGGCTTTGCTCTCACAGCGCAGGGTTTCAGCCCCGCGCTTTTGCCGGACGGCTGTTACTCAACATAAATAGACCGATGGCATCACTCTATCGCCGCGCGGGGGCCGTCATCTGCTCTGGCCGCTCTGCCGATTTGCCTTGCTCGCCGTGCTGTACTATAATCTCTGTCAAAGCCTTGACAAAACAAAGGCCTCGCTGGTTTCACGGAGCCCGGGGCGGTGACCAGGGAGTACGAGCGCCTTGGCGGTAAACACTCAACTACTACTACACGGCCTGCTCACCGTCAAGGCTTCGCCGCGAGCGCTCAGCCGAACGGTGTGGCGGGCGTTTTGTGTGAATTGGCGACACTCTGCGATGGAGGACTGAGGAAGTGACGAAGCCACTTATCACAGCAACCAACAAACCATTGCCATTTGGCGACTTATCGCCATTGGAATTTGAGCGTTTGTGCCTCTGGCTCGTCGAGCGGGAGGGCTACCTGCGCTTTCAGCATCTCGGCGAAGCCGGCAGCGAGCAAGGGCGCGACGTCGTCGCCCACAAGCCCACCGATGCGGGCGAGGAACTCTGGTACTTCCAGTGCAAGCGGTATAAGCGGATCGGCGCCGCCACCCTCAGGGCTGAAGTAGACAAGTACAACTCGCTGGCAGAGGCGGATCCCACCAAGCGACCGGTCGGAGTGGTCTTTGTCACGAATGCCGTAGTCTCTGCAAACGTCAGAGACAACGTGGAGGCCTACTGCCAAGAGCATGGCTACGCCTATGACTTCTGGGCGCGCACAGAACTGGATATGCTGGTCAAGAAATACCCTGACATCGTCCGGGAGTTCTTCCGTGCTGGCTCGGAATTGACGGCCGCCCAACCGGCCCACCTCTTCATCTGCTACAAACGCAGCGCTAGCCCCGACCGGAAACTGGCCGCCTATCTGTATGAATTCCTGACTGCTCAGAGCCACGACGTATTCATAGACTCTACCATGCGCACTGGTGAGGCCTGGCTGGAGGAGATAGACCGGCAGATCAAGGCCAGCGATTTCCTGATCGTATTGCTGTCCAAAGAGTCGGCCGATAGCGAGATGGTGCAGGCCGAGGTCAGGCGTGCTTATGAGTATCGCAAATTGCAGGGACATCCGCACATCCTGCCGCTGCGTATCGCCTACGAGGGGTTGCTGCCCTATTCAATTGAGGCCTTCCTGGATCCACTGCAATACGTGGTCTGGCGGAGCGATGCGGACAACGAGCACGTGGGCCGTGATATCCTGGCTGTGATTGAGGGCCGCCTGGCAAAACGGACGCCAATCCAGATCAGGCCCGTGGCCGAGGAGGTTATCCTCTCCGAAGATGGACGTATCGTCGCCGACGAAGAGGGGTTGCACCCGCCGTTGCCGGAGTTCGATCCGCGCTTTCTGGAGGAACTGGAAGCGCCGGGCGGGGCGGTCAAGTTATGCGACAAGTTCTACGTCGAGCGTCAGGCCGACGCTCGTCTTAAGCGCGAGGTCGTGAGAGCGGGCAGCACCACCACGATCCGCGCCGCGCGCCAGACGGGCAAGAGTTCGCTCTTGGTGCGGGGCGCGCACCACGCGCGCCAGAACGGGGCCACGGTTGTGAACCTGGACATGCAGCGCGTTAACAGCGATCATCTGGAGACGGCCGACGTTTTCCTGCGTTACCTGGCCGAGTTTATCGTGCGCGGCCTGCGACTCGACGTGGCGCAGGTGGAGAAATCCTGGCGCGGTTCGCTGGGACCCCAGGACAAACTGACCTATTTGATGCAGGACTACGTCCTGCCCAGGTGCGCCGTTCCCATCGTCCTGGCCCTGGACGAAGCGGACCGTCTTTTGCAGACAGAGTTCTATAGCGACTTCTTCGCCCTGCTTCGCTCCTGGCACAACAGCCGGGCGTGGGATGACCGGTGGAACAGGCTCAATATCGTGATGGTCATCTCCACCGAGCCCTATTTCCTGATTCCCGACGTGACCCAATCCCCCTTCAACGTGGGGCTCAGACTCTATCTGAAGGACTTTGACGAATCACAGGTGCGTGATCTGAACCGGCGACACGGCTCGCCTGTGAAGGAGAGCGACTTTCCCCGATTGATGGAATTGCTCAGCGGTCAGCCCTACCTCACGCGCAAGGCGCTCTATACGTTGGTTGATGAGCGACTGACCTGGGCCGACCTGTCCCGCGTCGCCGCCACTGACCAGGGCCCCTTCGGCGACCACCTGCGGCGCCATCGCTGGTTGCTGCGGGATGAGCCGGATCTGAGGGAGGCTCTGAGGCAAGTCATGCGCCACAGCCGTTGCGCAGACGAGATGGCTTTCTTCCGCTTGCTGCGGGCCGGTTTGGTGAAGGGCAGTGGCGAGGTCTGCAAGTGTCGCTGCGGGCTGTATAGAATGTACTTTGAGAGTAGGCTATAAGGTCTTGGACCACGAAAGACGCGCTGATTGACTGACAAATCTTATTTGGACGCAGATTCACGCAGATTTTCGCAGATAAAAAGTAACTGCTTAGCCAGCCATAAATGGGACACGGATCAACACGGATCACACAGATGTACACAGATAAAGATAAAAAATCCGTGAGAATCCGTTTCATCTGCGTGTATCCGTGTGCTATTTATGCCTGTTTTGGTGAAGGGCCTGGGTAGTTACGATAAAAAGGGGAAATTAGCGTTCATTTACGTCCTATTTCTTGCTCTCAGGGCAGTTTTCGAGAAACGCCAGAGTAACGCTTTGTTCCCACGAGGATATAAGCCATGATGGACGTTCCTGCAAACGCAACTGACTTCTTCGTCGCTGGTGGTACGCTGCATGCCGATGCCCCCTCCTACGTGAAACGCCCGGCGGACGACGAGTTGTTCAACCTGGCGCTGTCCGGCGAGTTCTGTTACGTGCTCACCCCGCGCCAGATGGGCAAGTCGAGTCTGATGGTCCGCACCGCCGACCGCTTGCACGAGAGTGGGGTCAGCACGGCCATCATTGACCTGACCAAGATCGGCACCGACGTCAGCATTGAGCAATGGTACCTGGGGCTGATCACTTGGCTCAAGGTCGAGTTGGACCTCTCCGTGGACCCGGAAGCCTGGTGGTCAGAGTATGCATCCCTCGGCGCGGTGCAGCGTTTCACCGACTTCCTGCACGACGTAGTGCTGGTGGAGATCGAGGGGCCGGTTGTGATCTTCATAGATGAGATAGACACCACCATGAACCTGGACTTCTCCGACGACTTTTTTGCCTCCATCCGCTTTACCTACAACGCCCGCGCGAGCGACTCCATCTACAACAGGCTGACCTTCGTTCTCCTGGGCGTGACCACGCCCACTGACCTGATCAAAGACCGCAGCCGGACCCCTTTCAACATCGGCCAGGGGATTGACCTGCGCGAGTTCAGCCAGGAGGACGCGCAGGTGCTCCAACTGGGCCTGCAAGCCGCCTGCATGGAACAGGGGGAGGTCATCTTCGCCCGTATCTTCCACTGGACGAACGGCCATCCTTACCTGACCCAGAAACTTTGTCTGACCGTGGCCGAAAGTGGGGACGGGAGTTGGGCCGACGAGCGGGTTGATGAGATAGTGGAAAGACTCTTCCTCTCAGAAGAGGCGCGCAAGGAGACCAATTTGCAGTTCGTGCGCAATAGCGTCAGCGCCAGCCCGCAGCGACGCAGACTGCTAACCCTCTATCGCAAGGTATATGAAGGCAAAACGGTTCCAGAAGATGAGCGGTCGCTTGACCAGAACCGGCTGAAACTGTTCGGCCTGGTGCAGGCCGAAAGGGGCGTGCTGAAGGTGCGCAACGAGATCTACCGCCGGGCCTTCGACCTGGATTGGATCAAGGCCAATACTCCCGTTGACTGGACACGGCGTATCGCCGTTGTCTCGGCGTTGGTCGTCCTTTTGCTGGTCGTGTTTATCAGTTTCTCCATCTATCAGCGACGACAGCAGGCAGCCGAGGCCCAGGAGCTGACTTTCAGATTCAGGAGTACGACCAGCGCCGAGGTGCGCATCACCAGCTTGGCGGGACTGTTTGACCTGCCGGGCTACGGGGATCAGGCGTGCCAACTCTTCTACCGGGAACTCAGCCCGGAGGAGCAACTGGCCCTGTTTGACCTGGCCGACCCGCAGGCGGTAGGAGCGCAGTTGATCACCGTGGTGCAGGGACTGTACACCGACCTGGAACTGCAAAACGACGAGCAAGGCAATAGGCTGCTGCGTGCCATGGCCCAAGCCTTGCGCGAACTGGACGATCCGATGGCGATTAACCTGGCGACAGAGATCGAGCAGTGGCTACAGGGCCGGGCGTACTATGCCCAAGGCGAGTATCAGTGGGCCGTGACAGCGTATGATGTCGCCATCAGCCTGAACGATCGTAATCCAGGCACTTACTTTGGTCGGGGTCTGGCCTACGTGGGGCTGAAAGACTATGATGCGGCCCTAGACGACTCTGAGGTTGTGGTCCAACTCGACCCGGAGTGGCTACCGAGAGTCAAGGAAGTCATCGAAGGGGATGCAGCCCTGTTTGATCACCTGGGAATACATCGGGACGTCAATCCTGCCTTGGCGGCCTATTTCCCAACGTTGACGCCCACGCCTACACCCACGAATACGCCAACATCCGCACCTAGCCCGACGCTATCGTCAACTCCAACCGCTATGCTAACTGACACTCCGACATCAGAACCGTCACCAGCCACATTAACTATGACGTCCTCACCCACTCCCACCATCAGACCAACCCGATCCCCCTCATCACTCAAAGGGATACCCACGGGCACCTCAGTTCTTATGGCAATTGCTCTTGAGGGCTCTGGCATCTTCGCCTCGCCGGACGCTGATTCGCTAGTCTTGGGCGGAATCAGAGTAGGGGAGCAGGTTTTGGTGCTGGGGCGTTCTGCCTACGGCAACTGGTTCTACGTCCGCGACCAACATGGCATAGAGGGCTTTGTCTACGCCCCCCGCTTCGAGTGGCCGGGGGTCTTTGAGTCGCTACCCGTTAAGGTGCCAACCATCACGCCCTCCATGCCTCCAACCTCCACCGCCACTCCTACGTATCCGCCCTCCCCCCTGGGGGGATCTTGAAGGCACAAAGATGTTCCGGGGAAGTCTAG
>JAUWOI010000427.1 GCA_030612185.1 Anaerolineae bacterium | reverse complement strand
ATCGCCGGGCGGTCTACGGTAAGCGTGACCTGATCATTGAGTCGACGCGCATGGGGTGGCCTCCCCCTCACCAACGGCAGGTGTGGAAATGACCTTCCCGATGAGTAGGGGATTGCTACACGGAGAGGGGTGGCCCCTATGCGCGTCAACCTGAGACAAGTGATCTGTTAAAATCGCCAGGTGTGCTCGCCAGCCAGCCCCGCCGGGGCATAAAGTGCCCCGGCTACGGATCTACCACCCCGACGGCTGCATACCTGAGCCCGATTTATCGGGCGGAAGCTCCGTAGCCCGGCGACTTCATCGCCGGGCTCTTCATCGCCGGGCGGTCTACGGTAAGCGTGACCTGATCATTGAGTCGACGCGCATGGGGTGGCCTCCCCCTCACCAACGTAAGGTGTGGAAATGACCTTCCCGATGGGTATCCGTTCAGAGGATAGAGCAGAAACCGGGTTTTTGGCGCTCTTGTACGAAAAACCCGGTTTCTTGGCCCCCAGCGAGGGCACACGCCACGCGAGAATTCAACGGCGTATGCCGTATGATATTACATCTGACGTTTGACGTTTGACATTTCACGTTTCACGTCGGAATTGCTACTTCCGCTATTCTCGTGTACAATCGTGTTGCTCATTGGGTGGACTTGCGCGGCCCGCGGAGATTCCTCGGACGCAGATTGGCGCGGAGTCACCAGACCCTAAGGGTTTTCGTGCAAAATCTGGCAAAAAGAGCCGTTACGCTAGCGAAAAATGGTGTTTACACGATCTTGGGCAAAACCCTTAGGGTCTCACCACGCGAAATCCAAAAGAGCCAAATGCGGGAGACGAGATGGCGTCAACTCGTGAAGTGTACTCTTCAGTTGTCATCCCCCAGGAACTGAGCGAGGAGATGAGGAAGGGCAACGTCGTGCTTTTTATCGGCGCGGGCCTATCCATTGGCGCGGGGCTGCCTGGCTGGGATGCACTCATTCGCCCGCTGGCGAAACGTATCGGCTACCAGGGAGACGACCTGCTCAAGGTTGCCCAATATTACGAGAATCGCAGGGGACGGCGTGCCTTGATCTCCTATCTGCGGGACCGGCTGGACACGATATGTATTGAGCCGGCCGAGAACCACGACCTCCTCGTTCGGCTACCGGTCAATACCGTGTTCACCACCAATTTTGATGACTTGCTGGAGCGAGCCTACCGCGAAGCCGGACGACCGGTCAACCTGGTGGTAGGAGCGACGGGCCTGTCATTCTGGGACGCGTCGCGGGTCAATCTGGTCAAATTGCACGGCACCCACGACCGTCCTGCCTCGTTCATCATCACAGAGCGGGACTACAACACCATCTATCGTAATAACGCCCTCCTTATGCAGCAACTCAACGCCATGCTGGCGACCAGGACTTTCCTGTTCATGGGCTACAGTGTGAGCGATCCCGACTTCAACCAAATCTACGATCAACTGAGCATTGATCTGGGCCGGCACCAACGTCGCCCGTATCTGGTCACCTTTGACGTGGATGAATTCGTGATGGATGACCTGGAGCGGCGTGGCTATCACGTGATTGGTCTGCCGGACGGGGGGGAGCGCAACGCTCGACTGGCGGAATGGCTGCGGGCACTGCTGGGTGCGGTCACTGAACCAACGTCTGCTTGAGCCGCTTGTTCACATCCAGCAGGTGGCGTTGGCGCTGCCACCCCAGCGCGGCATCAGCGAACAGATCCCTGTTCGCCTGGGCAGGGAGGTTGTCGTTTTGGGAGGAGGGCTGTATAATAGCGGCGGAGGTTAAGCATGGCTCAAACCGCATTTCCGGCTAATCTGGTGTCGAAGACCGTTGATGCTGTGTACGCGGATGGTATCCTGCGTCCACTGGAACAGCTCGATTTGCCCGACCATCAGAGGGTCAGCCTGCACATCCTGCCCCCGCGTGTCCGCATCCCGGCGGTCGTGGCGCGACGCAAGGTGAATATCTTCGTGTGCAACGAGATTAGTTACCTGATGGGTGGCGGCACGCCGGAACTGATGGGAGGTGAGCAAACGGTCTGGCACGTGCCGGTGATTCTCACGTTCCCCGGATACGGCACGGTAGGGACGGTCGGCGCAATAGACGTAGATGCCGAGACCGGTGACCTGCTGACCACCCCTTTTCTCGTCAAAGAGATCGTCCACAATGCTGAAGCGCTTGCTGCCCGTCTACCACCAGAAGCAACGCCGGAGGGCTGATTGCCTGGTCGCCTGCGCGGCGATGATGTTGGATTATATTGGACGCCCTTGCCCCTACCACCGGCTCCTTTGTCTTCTCGACGTCAAGCCGATTGGTGCACCCGCATCGAACATCCTGCGGTTGACACGGCTGGGTGTCTCCGTCATTCACAAAGCCGGTTCACTGGAGGAACTGGAATTGCAAATTGCTCAGGGCCAGCCCTGTATCGTTTTCCTTGACACGGGCGAGTTGCCGTACTGGTCAGAAGCCACTTTTCACGCTGTGGTTGTCGTCGGAATGGACGACGAATGTGTTTACGTCAACGACCCTGCCTTTGATCAGGCTCCTCAACCTGTCACGTGGGGTGACTTTGACTTGGCGTGGATCGAGCAAGGGTATTACTACGCCGTCGTAAGTGCCGGTCCCAACTCTTATGCTCCTACTAACTGCTAACCAGAATCCTGCAAACAGGAGGTCGCTATGAAACGAACTCTACGGCTAATTACTGTTATTGGCTTTTGCCTGGCAACGTTGGCACTCCCCACCCGCGCCCAGGCCCCGCTCCAGATTTACCCCGACCAGGGCGTGGGTGTCCTTTCGGAGGATCCCATCAGTGGCGAGCGCTGGAGCACGAGCGTCTTCCCCTTCGGCAACTACATCGGGCCGACCTCCCGCGACGACGTCTTCTGCCGCACCTATCTGCGCTTCCCGTTCGATGCCATTCCCGCCAGCGCGACGATCCAGTCGGCCACGCTCTATGTCTACGTGGATGACTTCTGGCCCGAGCCGGGCAGCGCGCCCATGTCGGCCTACCCCGTGACGGTGGCCTGGACCCCCGACGGGGTGGACTGGTACGATACGGGTGCCTGGCCCGCGCTGGGCGGGACCGTGGCGACGACGGACGTCTCCTCGGATGGAGGGTGGTTCGCCTGGGATGTGACGGGGCTGGTGCAGGGTTGGGTGGATGGCACGCCCAACTATGGCCTGGCGGTGGCTGCCGCCAACCTGAGCTCGGCGGAGAACAACTGGGCCGCCGCCCGCCGCCTGACCGCCGGCGACCCGGCGACGCGCCCCTACCTGGAGGTTACCTTCCTTGAGCCTACGCCTACGCCCACGTGCACGCCACAACCACCCCCACCCACCTGCACGCCACAGCCGCCTCCCCCTCCTCCTCCTCCTTCTCCTGCCACACCGGTCCCCACCCCCACGCCCGAACCGATCCTGCTGCCGGTCTCCGGCCTGCCCCCGGCTCCAGCGCATCTCTGGCCACCGCTGGTTGGGCTGGCGCTGCTGGTGACAGGGTTGGTGCTGTTCCGTCGCAGGCGCTAGGGGGTATACGTGGGCCGTCGCCTGGGTGTGTTTTTGGGGATGATTGTGCTGGCGCTGGGCGTGGTTGTGCTGGGTGTGGTCGTGGCTGCCCCTTCACCCCGCGCCCTGCAACTCTGGCCCGATCACACCGCCGGCGTGACCTCCGGCCTGTTGGAGGGTATGCCGGCCCACGCTGACTCGCAGGTGCTCCCCTTTGGCGTCCATCGTCTCTCTGCTGACGACGTCGTGCGTGCGCGCACCTACCTGAACTTTCCACTTGACGTGTTCCCGCCGGGCACCGAGATCGTGCGCGCTACGTTACACGTGTACGTGGACAGCGCCTCGGACGCGGGGGAGGCGACGTTCGGTGCGTATCGCGTCCTCGAACCGTGGGAGGAGGAGGGCTGGGGCGAGGACCCAACCACCTGGCCCGCGCTTCTCACTGTGCCCATCGCGGCCACGACAGCCCGTTTCGACGCGCTGACGCCGGCAGACACGTCCAGATCGTTCTCCAAACCTGCTGGCCACGGGCTGCTCCAGACTGCGATAGTGACCGTGACCATTGACCCGCCGAGCGTGAGCGTGACCCAGTGGTCCACGACGACGGTGGATATCTACATTGAGAACGTGACTGGTCTTTACAGTGCTGACGTGTTCCTGACTTTCGATCCGGATTTCTTGGAGGTGGTAGACGTCGACCCGACCACGCCTGACGTGGTGGAGATTGAGCCCGGG
>JAUWOI010000017.1 GCA_030612185.1 Anaerolineae bacterium | reverse complement strand
GGGGGAGGGTGCTGGAGCACACCCCCTCGCCTCGGCGAGCGCTAGCTTTCGTCATGAGGCTGGACAACCAGTATATGGTCGTCACGCCGTGCGGACGGCTGCGATGGGGCCTGCTGGAGATTCCGGGCCGCCAGTGGATGGAGGTGGATCGGCTGGCGATCGAGCCGCTGCGAGATGGCGAGGAAGTGGATAGGGTATAACGGTTCTTACGCTCTACGCTCTACGTCTTTGGGAGTCCTGGGAACCATCACGAAGAACGTGCTCCCCTCCCCCGGGATCGATTCTACACGCACCGAGCCACCCAATTTGCTGGCTGCCTTCTTGACGATGGCCAACCCGACGCCGGTGCCCTCGTACTCCTCCTTGGTATGGAGCCGCTCAAACACGCGGAAGATCTGCTCGTGGTAGCGCGGGTCAATCCCGATGCCGTTGTCGCGGACAGAGAACTCGTACCACTGAGACCTGACAGGTTTAGGAAAACCTGTCAGGTCTGGCGTCACAGGCCGCCAACCGAGTTCGACCCGCTTGTGGGGAGAAGTGTTGAATTTGACCGCGTTGCCGATGAGGTTCTGGAAAATCTGCCCCAAAAGGACCGGTTCAACCTCCATAGTGGGCCAGTCATCCGCCATCACAATCTCCACGTCCGCAGGTAGACTAAGAATGGCGAGCAGTTTCCGCAGAAACGCGCCCACGTCAACCGTCTCGATGGGGATGCCCCGCCGGCCGACCCGCGAGAGTTCTAACAGGTCCTCAACCAATTCCTCCGCCTCCTGGACCGCGCGGCCGAGACCATCGAGATACACTTTCTGGTCACCGTCGAGGGTCGCTTCTAGATCTTCGCGCAAGAAGTCGGCGTAATTATGAACGGCCCGTAGGGGCGTCTTGAGGTCGTGAGAGACGACGTAGGCGTACTGGGAGAGTTCCGCGTTGGCCTCTTCCAGTTCAGCCGCACGCTGTTGCAATTGTTGCTCCGCCCGCTTGCGCGCGGTGATGTCGTGGTTGCTGCCCCGCCTGCCGAGCCAACTTCCGTCGGTGCCATACGCCGGTTGGCAGATGTGGCCGATCCAGCGCTGCTTGCCGCTGCGGGTGATGATGCGGAAATCAATGGACGACACCTCACCGCTCCCCAACCCCTCATGGACGTGCCTGGCAACCATCGCGCGGTCGGCAGGATGGGTGATCCTCTCCAACAGCCTGGGAGCTCGAAGAAACTCATCGGCACGATATCCGGGGATACGTGCGCACGACGGCGAAACGTAGATGCAGGCTCCCTCTGGACCAATCCAGTACTCCCAGCCGTAGGTAAAGTCGGCCACAGTGCGAAACCGCTCCTCGCTCTCCCGCAGCGCCTCCTGACGGGCCTGGACGGCCTGACTCATGCGCTCGAAACTCGCGACCAGTGTGCCTACCTCGGCAAAGGCGGTCGGGATAGCGGTCAACGCCACGCCCTGGGCAAAGTCGCCGGCGGCCATGGCGTCGGCTCCCTGGCTGAGATGGGCCAGCGGGGCGACGACGTGGTGTCTAAGCTGCAGCCGGTAGTTCAATATCATGACCAGCCAGACGAGCGGCGCGAGCAAAAGGGCCAGGCCCATAGACCCCACGTAGGGGCCGTATGCAACGGATAAGGGTGTCTGAGTGACGACGACCCAGCCGGTACTCTCCACCTGTGTGGCGCTGCCCAAGACAAAGGTTCCATCAGCAGCGTAGAACAGAGTCGCCTCATCGTCCAGACCGCGCTGCACGATCTGCATATCGCTTACGTTCGTCTGTTGAGCCACCAGGTCTGACTGCGGATGCGCCAGCAGGGTGCCGGAACGGTCGGTGATGAAATAATACTCATCACCTCCAGTGGTGATCGTCTGCTGCAATTCCTCCAGGTTGAGTTCACCGACCATCATGCCGCCACTGGTGAGTGACCAGACCATACAAACGGCTGGCTGACCGGTGTGTAGTGAGGTGAAAGGCGGGGAAATCGTCACGTCGGGTTGTGCCCCGACCTGCTGGAATGGCGGCTGACCTGACATATCTAATCCCTGGTAACGATAGTCAGGCGGCGCCATGCGGATGATCGTGCCGCTTTCGTCCAACCAATAGAGCATGTCAAAGTATCCATACGGCTGCCAGGTGGCATACATATAGGGGGCTAATTCTTCCGGGGTAGCCGTTTCCGCCACCTGGGCCACAGTGCCCAGCACCCGGACGGCGTGCTCCAGATAGTCGTCAACCGTGTGGGCCAGGGATCGGGACAGCAGCAGTTGCTGGGTCTCAAGGCTGCGCGCCCTCACGTAGGCAGTCAATCCCACCGCCAGCAGGGTTATGACCAATGAGGGCAGGAACAGGCGCGAGAGCAAGAGGCGCAGCAGCATCCTGTCCAACGGGCGCGGCTTTTTTTGTCTCACCGTTTCTCACTCCGGTTCCGGGGCAGCCAGGGTCACAAGTCGCCCATCCTGGATTCTAAACAAAAAACTGGAACTTACCACTTCGTTTATACTTGCACATCCCTGGTGGGCAGCCTGACCGTGAAGATGCTCCCCTTCCCTACCTCACTCTCCACCTCGATGCTCCCTCCGTTGGCTTCCACCAGGGTCTTGACCAGCGCCAGCCCCAGCCCAACGCCTTTGGCCTTGGTAGTGAAGAGCGGCTCGAAGAGTTTCTCCAGGTTCTCCTCGGGGATGCCCACCCCCGTATCGGTAAAAGAGACGGTCACCCACCCAGACCTCGGAGGTTTTCCGGAAACCTCGGAGGTCTTCGGCGAACTCAGTCGAGCCGTCTTGACCAACAACCGCCCGCCCTCAGGCATGGCCTGAATCCCGTTGAGGATGATGTTGCCGAAGACCTGGACGAGTTGATCGGGATCGGCCAGGATGATCGGCACCGTCTCATCCAGTTTGGTCATCACTTCGATGTCCTCCGGTATGGTGATACGGAACAGTGCTGCCCGGAGGACGTCGTTGACCTCCACCTCCCGCCGGACGGGGGCCTTTGTACGCGCGAAATCGAGCAGGCTGCTGATGATACTGTCACACGTGCCCACTTCCTGCTCCACGATCTCCAGTGCCTCCCTTACCTCCGGCTCAGGCTCTTCCAGGACCATATTGAGGAGATAGACGGCATTCTTGATGGCCCCCAGGGGGTTGCGCAGTTCGTGGCCCACGCCGCCAGCCAGTTGCCCCAGCACAGCCAGTTTCTCCCGGCGGATCAACTGCTCCTGGGCTTCTCGGAGCTCTTGGGTGCGCTGCTCTACCATCTCCTCCAGCCGCTCTGAGTACTCCCTCAGCGCCTCCTCCGCCCGCTGGCGAGCCAGGCGGTCACCATACTTCCGCACCACCTCCGGGAGTACCAGCGGCAGCAACTCCAAATAGCCCTGGTCGGGGTCCTTGATCAAATAGTCATCCACACCCGCCTTGAGCGCCTCCACAGCCAGGTGTTCTGTCCCCGCTCCGGTCAAGAGTACCAGGGGCAAGGGGATCTCGCGCTCAAGCAGTGCCCGGCACAACTCCAGGCCGGTCATGCCTGGCAGTTTATAGTCGGTGACCACCAGGTCGAACGATGAAGCGTCGGTGTCAAGCCATTGCAGGGCCTCCTCGGCCCGTACACAGCGTCTGATCTCGCTGGAGACCTGGCCTTTTTGGAAGGCCCGGCGAAAGGCCAGCCAGTCGTGTTCGTTGTCTTCGACCAGCAGGATGCGCAGGGGCGTAGATGTGCTATTTGAGTCCATTTATCCACTCCGGCAGTTCGACCAATGCCCAGAACAGGTTGATGGTCCTCACTGCCTCAGCGAAGTTCTGGAACCCGATAGGCTTCGTGATGTAGGCGTTCGCGCCCAAATCATAACTCTTGATGCGATCCTCTTCGGCCTTCGATGTCGTGAGGATGACGACCGGCAAGCGATGGAAACCCGCGTCCTCACGGATATGCTCCAGAACGGCCAGACCGTCCATCTTGGGCATCTTGATGTCGAGGAGCAGGATGCCCGGCCGGGGAGCGGAGCCCGGTTCACTATGCTTTCCCCGCTGGTGGAGGTAATCCAGACATTCTTCACCATCCCTGACGATGTGGAGCGGATTGGCGATGTTATACTTCTTCCAGGCCCGCCTGGTGGCCACGATGTCGTGTTCGTTGTCCTCAGCCATGAGAACGACAAAGGGTTTCTTGCCCATACTTGTCTCTCCTCGTATGAGATGCTTGCTCAAAGGGAACGACAATCCCCTTTGGTGTGAGACCTGACAGGTTTAGGAAAACCTGTCAGGTCTGGCGTCACAGGCCGCCAACCGACTGCCCTCCTGATCGTTGTAGCGTGACCTATTCTACTCCAGCCGCTCCCTTTGCACAAATCCACAGCCGGCGCAGAGTGCCGCTGCCTTTTTAAGGTTTCACCGCTTGACAAACCGAGTGAATCGGAGTATAATGTGGTGTTGTTATAATCCTAACGTCTAAGTTATAACACTAACGACTAAATGGTAGGGAGAAAATGAACAACGACCCTATTGATAAACTGGTAAAGATCGGCTTCTCGGAGTACGAGGCCAAAGCCTACGTCGCCCTGCTCCGGGAGAGCCCTGCCACAGGATATCAACTCTCCAAGTGTTCCGGTGTTCCCCGTTCGATGATCTACGAGGTTCTGGGCAAACTCACCGCCCGTGGAGCGGCGATGACGCTGCGTAAAGGCGACTCGACCCAGTACGCGCCGGTTCCGGCGGACGAGTTTCTCGACCACCTTCGCCGCGAGCACGAGGCACTCACTACTTCCCTCAAAGATGACCTGGCTACCCTCGCCTCGCCCGCCGACCTGGAATACGTCTGGAACATCGAGGGCCACGAGAACATCATAGCCAAGGCGGAGGAGATGATCAACCAGGCGCGGGCTCGCATCTATCTGGCGCTCCTGCCGGTCACATTCCCGGACCTGCAGCCTGCGTTGGAGGAGGCCATCGGGCGCGGGGTGCGGGTGGTGCTCTACACCACGAGCGCGCTCGACCTGCCGGGCGGTCGCGTGATCGTCGCGCACGTGTCCGAGGAGACCCTGGGACAGGCCAGGGGGCTGGGGTCGGTTCTGGTCATTGATGGAGAGGAGGTGTTGATCGGCGAGTGGTTGTCCGCGAACCAGGCGCGTGCTTCTTGGACCAGCAGCCCTCTCCTCGTCTTCATCGCCGAGCACCACCTGCGGACGGACCTGTATCTCCCCCAAATCCTGGCCCTCTTGGGAGATCGGGCGCTGGACCTCATCCAAGAGGAGGATCGGGAACTGTTCGCCCGTGCTTTGGAGAGTCACATAGAATGAGACTAGAATGAGACCCTAAGGGTTTGGGAAACCCTTAGGGTCTTGCTGACAGAGGAGGTTGTTATGAATATCCTGGTTTACGGCGCTGGCCCACTGGGCAGTCTATTTGCTGTGCGGCTGCAAGAAGGCGGAAACGATGTTTCAATTCTGGCGCGTGGGCAACGGTTGGCCGACCTGCACGAGTACGGTATCGTGTTAGTGGACGTGACGACCAAGCAGCAGACAGTCACACATGTCAACGTCGTCGAACGGCTTATGCCCGACGATGCTTACGATCTGGTGCTGGTCATCATGCGCAAAAACAACGCGCTGGACATATTGCCCATCCTTGCAGCCAACCAGCATACGCCTAACGTCCTGTTCCTGATGAACAACGGGGCCGGGCCGGGGGAACTGGTTGACGCACTGGGCCACGAGCGGGTTCTGATTGGCTTTCCAAACTCTGCCGGATATCGCGAGGGGTACGTCGTCCACTGCCTGACAGGCACAGAGGATGACAAGGCGTTCGTTCCCTTTGGCGAAGTGGATGGCCGCACCACGGACCGGACACGGCAGGTTGCCCGCATCCTCGAAAGCGCGCCCGGGTTCGGGGCTGAAATCCGCACCGATATGGACACCTGGCTCAAGTATCACGTCGCGCTGCTGATGCCCTCGTTAGCCCCCGCCCTCTACATGGCCGGTACGGACAACTACCGGCTGGCGCGCACGCGCGACGCGGTTGTGCTCACCATCCGCGCCATCCGCGAGGGATTCCGGGTACTGCTGGCGCTTGGCCTACCCATCACGCCGTCCAAGTTCAAGATATTCGAATGGCTCCCGGAGCCGCTACTGGTGTTCTTGCTGCAACGGTTGCTCGCCGACGAAAGGATGGAAGTCGCGATGGTGAGACACGCCAATGCGGCCCGCGACGAGGTGCAGCACCTCGCCGACGAATTCCTGGCGCTGGCCCGCACCACGTCCGTCCCAACCCCAACCATAGACCGCCTGTATCCCCACCTCGACCCGGACACCCCCCTGATGCCAGAGGGCAGCGCCGAAATACCGCTCGATTGGCGTGGGGTGTGGGTTGGGTTGGGTGCACTGGCAGGCGTGCTGGCGGGACTGATCCTCGTCTTGAAAATGCTGCGGGGCAAGAAACACGAGATTTCTCGGAAAGTCGAACGAGGGGCTTTTTGATGGGTAGCAGGCCAATCGCATTGGCCGTCTTGGGCTGATTTTTTCATACTTCGCCCAACACGGTTGGGCCACTACCCTTTTCCGAGAGAACTCACGCTGAAAAGAGACACGAGATTTCTCGGAAAGTCGAACGAGGGGCTTTCTGATGGGTAGCAAGCCAATCGCATTGGCCGTCTCAGGCCGATTTTTTCAGACTTCGCCCAACATGGTTGGGCTACTACCCTTCTCCGAGAGAGAGCACACTGAAAAGGGGGTGTACCATGTCTGACACAATGCCAGGGCAATGCAGTGAAACCAAGCCGTCTCTTGAGCGGTCAGGCATCAGGCGCATCATACAGGTTCTTGGGTCCGTTCTGCTCATAGGTGTGCTGCTGTTCCTCTCCGCCGGTCGGCTCGATTGGCTGTGGGCGTGGCTTTTTCTCGCCAACTGGCTCCTCCTTATGCTGATGTCGGCGCTCGTGATGAGAAAGTCCCCCGGCTTGATTAACGAGCGCGGCAAGCGGGCAGAGAATATCAAGGGCTGGGACAAGGTCTTGATGGGGATCTACTCGCTTGTGCTCTTTACCGTGCCGGTGGTCGCTGGACTGGACGGGGTGCGCTTTGAGTGGTCTGCGATGCCGCTTGCCTGGCACGTGATTGGGGGAGTGCTCTCTATTCCGGCGATGATCATGCCCCTGTGGGCGCTGTCCGCTAACGCATACATCTCGACGATGGTGCGCATCCAGGACGACCGGGGGCATCAGGTCGTCACCACCGGGCCATACCGGTATGTGCGCCACCCTATGTACGTGGGAACGATCTTCTTTGGGTTATCTATCCCGTTGTTCCTTGGCTCGTGGTGGACGTTCATTCCCTGCGGCCTGATCGTCGTCCTATTCATCATCCGCACCGCACTGGAGGATAGGACCCTGCGCGAGGAACTGCCCGGCTACGCTGAGTACGCTCAGCGCGTGCGCTACCGCCTGCTGCCGGGCGTGTGGTAGTTGAAAACGCACGCACAGTCTAGGAGGACCAAAATGAACACCAACACATCTGTAGAACAACCAGATGGGAAGTCTGATGTGACCGGCGGCGTTTTGAAAGGGTTGGTAAAGGTCAGCATCCTCGTCTTGGTCATGGCGGCGGCTCTGTTCATCTCTTCGCTCCGCTTGGATTGGGTGATGGGGTGGGTCTACGTCGGCGTGTGTGTGGTCAGCACAGTTGTCGGTGCGCTCATCCTACCGCCGGAGTTGCAGGCAGAACGTGCGCAAGTCAAAGAGGGATTCAAGGGGTGGGACATACCGCTTGTCATCTTTATGGCCCGGGTCGGGCCGCTGATCGTGTTGATCGCGGCTGGGTTGGACGTGCGCGCCAGGGGGACGACACAGATTCCGCTTGCACTCCAGCTTGCCGGGGTGGGGTTTGGAATGCTGGGGTTCGCCCTGACCACCTGGGCCATGATGGTGAACAAGTTCTTCTCAAGCGTGGTTCGCATCCAAGAAGACCAGGGCCATACTGTCGCCACTGGCGGGCCTTATCAGGCCGTGCGCCATCCGGGCTACGTCGGAGCGATCATATTCAATCTTGCGACGCCGTTGATCCTCGGCTCGCTGTGGGCCTTCGTCCCAACGGCGCTTGTGGTAGGCACCACAATCGTTCGCACGGCGCTTGAGGATAGGACGCTACAGGAGGAACTTGACGGCTACCAGGGATACGCCCAGCGGGTGCGCTACCGCCTGCTGCCGGGTGTGTGGTAGGAAACTTACCACAGGAATGAAAATGGAGGAAAAACTAGAGATGTCGAACCCAGAGCTTTCCTACTTTGAATTGCAGGCCTACATCGGCACTACAAAACACCTGGGAGGGTTCGAGACCACAAAGGCGCTCATAGAATTATGTCACATCGACAAGGACACCTATGTTTTGGATATTGGCTGCGGCGTCGGCGCAATGGCTTGTTATCTGGCGAAAAAGCATAGCTGCCGCGTGGTTGGCGTAGACCTCCGTGAGAGTATGATTGCCAGGTCGAATGAACGGGCACAAAAAGAGGGCGTCGAGGACCGCGTTGAATTCAGGGTCGCCGATGCGCAAGACCTCCCGTTTGACGATGCGCTTTTTGACGTCGTTTTTGGCGAGTCCGTCGCCACGTTCATCGAAGACAAGCAGAGAGTGGTCAGCGAATACGCACGCGTGACCGCGCCAGGCGGCTACGTGGGGATGAACGAGGAGCTCTGGATCAAGCCACCACCGACGAGATTGATCGAATTCGTGAAGCACACGTGGGACATTGAGCCGGACGTTTTCACCTCTGACGGTTGGGTGGGGTTGTTGGAAAGCGCCGGCTTGAGCAACGTCGTCGTGCAAGCTTATGAATTCGACACGCGCCGGGAGTCCACCCAAGTTCAGCGGTATCGTTTCCAGGACATGTGGAATATGTTCTATCGCACGCTGCTCCTGTACGTCAAGAATTCTGATTTCAGGGGGTATATGAAGACAAGGCGGCATACCCCCAAAGACCTGTTCGAATACCTGGGGTACGCGCTGTTCGTTGGAAGGAGATAGAAATGAGCACCAACACGTCCGTCAAACAGAAAATGACGCCTGAGGTCAGGCGCAGAATTGTGTCATGGATAGTCCAGGCTGCTCTTGGCCTTGTGGGTTACGGTGCGATCCTGTTCCTCTCCGTGGGCCGACTGGACTGGGTGTGGGGATGGGTTTTCCTGGGCCTGCTGGCAGCCGTCTTGATCAGCCACGTTTTGATCCTGGTGCCGATAAACCCCGAGTTGCTGGCCGAACGGGCCAGGGGCATTCGCCAGGAGGGCGCCAAGGGCTGGGACAAATGGGTCGCCACTTTCGCAGCCGGGATGGGCACGGTGCCGACGTGGATTGTGGCTGCTCTGGATGTGCGCTTCGAGTGGTCGGCATCAGTGCCGCTCGCGCTCCACATCGGCGGCCTGATTGGCTCTGTGCTGGGATGGGCGCTGTTCATGTGGGCCATGGGGGCGAATGCGTTCTTCTCAGAAGCCGTTCGCATCCAGGAGGAACGTGGCCATACCGTCGTCACCGACGGCCCTTACCGGTACGTGCGCCATCCGGGATACGTTGGAGCGATCCTGGCCTTGCTTGCGACGCCGCTGCTGCTCGGCTCGCTGTGGGCGCTCGTCCCAGCAGGAGTTGCCGCCATCGGGTACGTCGTTCGCACGGCGCTGGAAGATGGAATGCTGCAAGAAGAACTCGACGGCTACCAGGAGTACGCCGCACGCGTGCGCTACCGCTTGTTGCCGGGCGTGTGGTGAGACGTGATTCGTGACCCCCTGGTTCGCGGGATTGACTTCACGCATCACGATTTTGTAGGGTACGACATGAACACCAATACACCTTTCCGCCTGATTCTACTGGCCATGGCGATCGGGTACATCGTGCCCCGCGCCTACTACCGTGCACAGGCGCGCCGTGCCGATCCCCAGGGCAGTTCGATATTGAAGGGCGCTACCGAGAGCAGGATGCGTCTAGGCTTGATGGGCGTCAGCGGGCTCGGCTCACACCTATTGTCCATTGTGTGGTTCATCCAGCCGGAATGGCTGCTTTGGTCGAGCCTGGCGTTGCCCGATTGGCTCCGGTGGGTGGGGGCTGCTGTGGCCGTGGTGGCCGTGTGGCTTGGGTATCTGGCCCATTGCACTCTGGGCACTAGTTACACGCCTACGCTGAAAACCAGGGAGGGCCATCAACTTGTCTTTCAAGGCATCTATCGCTGGGTGCGCCATCCAATGTACACGTCGTTCTTCGCCTACTTCGTCGCCAGCTTCCTGCTTATGGCCAACTGGCTCATTGGTCTGTTAGGGCTGTTCTATTCGTTGCTGATCATAGAGCGGGTCGGCCACGAGGAGAGAATGATGCTCGATACATTCGGCGAGCAATATCGCCAGTATATGCAGCGCACGGGGCGTTTTCTCCCCCGTCTGACCCAAGGGGAAAAATGGATATGATGCGGTCGTTCAAGGAACTGACAGCAGAACAATGGGCATTGGCCGGAGGCAAGGGGGGTACGCTTGCCCGGCTCTATCAAACGGGATACGCGGTGCCCGATGGTTTCGTCATCCTGCCGGCTGCCATCACGGGCGATGAGTTGGCCCCAGAACCGTGGGCACAGGTGCAAGCGTATGTGAATCGTATGCGGGGAGGCGATCCACACGTCGCTTTTGCCGTTCGCTCTTCTGCCCTGAGCGAAGACTCGGTACAGGCTTCGTTCGCTGGTGAGTTCGAGACCGTGCTGAATGTGCATACGGACGAGGAGATTCGAGACGCGATTCGCACCGTGCGGCAATCGCGGCAGAGTGATCGGGTGCAATCCTACAGCCAGGCGCAAGGCATAGATACGGCGCACGAGATGGCCGTTGTCGTGCAGCGATTGGTCCGGGCGGATGTAGCGGGCGTTTTGTTCACGGCTGATCCAGTCACAGGCGGCCGGACGTGCATGACGGGCAATTTCGTCCACGGGATGGGCGAGCAACTCGTGTCCGGCGAGGCCAACCCCCAAGCCTTTACGCTGAAACGGCCAAGAGGCCAATACGAGGGCCCTTCCGAATTCAAACGCTTCGCACGTCGGCTTTACAGACTGGCCAACCATCTGGAAAAAGAGTTGGGTTGCCCGCAGGACATCGAGTGGGCCATTGCCAAAGGAAAACTCTGGCTGCTCCAGTCCCGGCCCATCACCACCTTGCGGGGGCATAATCCCGCCACCGGCGAGTGGAACGACAGCCTGACCGGCGACTACCTCTGGACAAACGCCAACTTTGGCGAGGCCTTCCCCGACGTGATGACGCCCTTCACCTGGTCCATTGCGCAGGTTTTCTTGCGCAGCAACGGCTACCTGGTTGAGGACATGCCATTTCCTCTGGTGGGCAACATCGCCGGGCGACTCTACATGAACCTCAGCGTCGGTATCTCGGCGATCGACGCGCTTGGCCTATCGCGAGAAAAGGTTATTCGCACGGGTGAGGAGACATTTGGACGAATCCCGCCCGAGATCGAGATTCCGACGCTGCCGCTTTCGCGCTTGTGGGTTCTGGGGTATTATGTTCCCATGGCTTTCCTGAAGAGAAGGCAGTGGGCCAGCAGACGCAGGCGGCGCGTTCCGGCCTTCATCGCCGAGGCACCGGCGCTGGCGGAGAGACTCCGGGCCGAGATCCAGGCCGCTCAATTCGCGGAGTATCTTCTCGTTTTGTGGCGGGAGAAACTGCAGGCGCATCTCGACGAAGCCTGCCAGATGCTGCTGGCTGGTTTGAGCGAATACAGGACACTATCCCGCAAACTGCACATCGAATTCGAGAACCTGGTTGGAGACGCCGACGCCAACGCGCTGCTATCAGGAGTGAGCACCGGCACTGACTTCCTAGCCAGTCTCGGCCTGCTGATGGGGCTTGCCAAAGTCAGCCGGGGCGAAATGAGTCGCGAGGAATACCTGCGGCAGTACGGCCATCGAGGCCCTCACGAGATGGAACTCTCACACTCTCGCCCGGTGGAAGACCCAGGTTGGATTGACCAGCGACTGGCCGAAACCGAACGTGACCAGATTGATGTGCCCGCATTACTAGCCAAGCAGCGCCAGCGACACCAGACCGCCTGGGAGCACCTGAAAGCCAAAGCGCCCCGCAAAACAAAATCCTACCGCCAAAAATTGGATCGTTTGGCCCTGGCCTCCAAAACACGCGAAGCGGCGCGCTCAGAGGCGGTGCGTTTTTTTGGTCTATTTCGCGCCTTTGCGCTGCGAGCAGGAGAACTGACTGGGCTAAGAGATGATATCTTCTTTCTGTCGCTAGAAGAGGTGTTGGCGGCGCTGGATGGGGATGAAGCAGCCAGCGACTCTATCCCGGCCCGCCGTGAGACGCATGTCCGTTACAGTGCCCTGCCGCCTTATCCCACGCTTATCCGTGGCCGGTTCGATCCCTTTCAGTGGGCAGCAGACCCCAATCGGCGCAGCGATCTCTTTGACGCACACGCTTCCACCTCTACATTGGCTTCTGATGCTATCACCGGCTTTGCAGGAGCCGCTGGCCGCGTCAAGGGGCTGGTGCGCCGTCTGGACAGTGTGGAAGAAGGAGACCAACTCCAACCGGGCGAAGTCTTGGTCACCGTGACGACCAACATCGGCTGGACACCCCTCTTTCCACGCGCTGCTGCGATTGTCACCGACGTAGGTGCGCCGTTGTCCCACGCCGCCATTGTGGCCCGCGAACTGGGCATCCCCGCCGTCGTCGGCTGCGGCAACGCGACGATGCGTCTACACACCGGTGACCGGGTGCTTGTGGATGGAGGAGGAGGGATTGTAGAGATCCTGGACTGTGCGTAACCGCTCTGAACTTTTGAGGTCAGCACAATTACCAATTTACCAGTCTACCAATCTACCAATTTACCAGGTTGAGGACTGAACAATGATTTTCAAAAACCTCTTCCGCCGCAAAGGACGCACCATCCTCACGCTGTTGGGCATCTCCATCGGCGTGGCCGCCATCATCGCGCTGGGGGCGGTAGCCGGAGGGTTAAAGTCAGGCTTCGCTGCCATGTCGCAGGGCAGCCAGGCCGACCTGGTGCTCAGCCAGGCCAGCGCGATGAGTTCCCTGATCAGCAGCGTTGATGAGGCGCTAGCCGATAAGGTGCGTGCTCTGCCAGAGGTAGCCGACGTTACCGGCATGCTCTTCACCAATGCCCTGATTGATAATGAGACTTATCTCTTCCTCTTTGGCTACGATCCCGAGGGCTTTGCCATAGAGCACTTTCGCATCATCGAAGGACAGCCGTTGGCGGAGGCGCACGGCGTGCGCGGCAAACCCCTCATCCTGGGCCGGCGAACGGCGCAGAGCATGAACTTGCAGGTGGGCGACGCGCTCCGCATCACGGGCAGTGTCTTCCGCGTCGTCGGCATCTACGAGACGGGAAGCGGACTTGAGGACGGCGCAGCGGTCGTCCCGCTGCGAGAGGCCCAGGCGCTGGCGTTGCAGCCGCACCGTGTCTCGATGCTCTATGTCAAACTGAGCGATCCCGATAAGGCTGACCGGCTGCGGGCGCGGATAGAGCGACGCTTCTCTGACCTGACCGTCTCGACCTCAGCGGGATTTGTCAATCAGGAGCAGTTGCTCGATATGTTGGATGGGATGGCGATGGCGGTCGCGGGCCTGGCGGTCGTCCTCGGCGGGATCACCATGACCAACACGCTCTTTATGTCGGTCTTTGAGCGCACGCGCGAGATCGGCGTCCTGCGCAGCCTGGGCTGGCGGCGGCGGCGCGTGATGGGCATGATCCTTGGGGAAGCCATCTTCCTGGCCCTGTTAGGCGGGCTGGTGGGCAGCGGTTTGGGGGTGCTATCTCTCGCGGCGATCAGCAAATCCGGGTCCGTGTTGAGCGTGTTCGGGGGCCAACTGACTCCTAATCTCTTCGCCCGCGCCCTGGTCACCGTGGTCGTGCTGGGACTGGTGGGCGGGACGTACCCGGCCTGGTGGGCCAGCCGCTTGCTGCCGGTGGAGGCGCTGCAATACGAAGGTGGCGGCGGGGCGCACGTCCCCCGCTTCCTGCCCGGAATGACGGTGCGCAATCTCTGGCGGCGGCGGACGCGCACAGCACTGACCCTGTTGACCATCGGCGTGAGCATCGCTGCCGTCATTGCCCTGGGGGGGATGGCCGAGGGAATATTGGGCGCGTTCAACGTGATGATGCGGGATAGCCAGACCGACCTGTTCGCCGCCGAGGCGGAAGTTGACGCGGACTTTAGCGCCATTGACGAGCGGGTGGGAGCGCGCATCGCCGCCCGATCCGATGTGAACGCCGTTTCCGGCATGTTCTGGACCGGCGCCAGCACCGACAAGATGCCTATGCTGCTCGTGGCCGCCTACCACCCGCGCGAATTCGCCATTCGCCATTACCACATCATTGATGGGGAATCGTTGGCGGCTCGCCGCCAGGTCATCGTCGGTCGGATGGCGGCGGAGCAAATGGGGTTGGAAGTGGGCAATACGCTTCGTCTGATGAACAGCAACTTTCGCGTGGTCGGCATCTACGAGACCGGCCAGGCATTTGAGGATGCCGGGGTAATTATTGGCCTGCGCGAGGCGCAGATGCTCACCGGGAAGCCGCGCCAGGTGCAGTTCTACCTCATCAGCCTGCGCGATCCGGAGCAGGCCGAGGCGGTGAAGCAAGAACTGGCAGCGACTTTCCCAGAGATTGATTTCTCTCTCACCTCCGAGCTTGGCGAGGCCATGAGCGATTTTCGGGTGCTCCAGGATATGGTGGACCAGATCTCGTTCCTGGCAGTATTCATCGGCGCGGTGGGGATGCTGAACACGATGCTGATGAGCGTGCTGGAACGAACGCGCGAAATTGGCGTGCTGCGCAGCCTGGGTTGGCGAGGGGGCCGCGTGCTAGGAATGATCCTGAAAGAGTCGCTGGTGTTGGGGGCAGTGGGCGGCCTGTGCGGCATCCCCCTGGGGCTGGGGTTAGGTGGATTGATCGGCATGTCGGGAGTGTGGGGAGGGGCGATTGAGCCGGCCTACAAGCCGCAATTGTTCGTGCAGGCCATCGTGGTGGCGCTGATTGCCGGGGTAATGGGTGGCCTCTACCCGGCCTGGCGGGCAACGCGCATGCGGCCGGTGGAGGCGCTGCGATACGAGTAGGTACGAATCTACGAATCTACGAATTTACGAATCTACGAGAACGAGTTGACCGATGATCTTCAAGAATCTCTTCCGCCGTAAGGGCCGTACTATCCTTACACTGCTGGGCATCTCCATCGGCGTGGCAGCCATCGTCGCGCTGGGCGCGATGGCCGAAGGATTGCGCGCCGGCTACACGGCTATGGCCAGCGGCAGCCAGGCCGACCTGGTGCTCACCCAGGCCGGCATGATGGACATCACGATGGGCGGCGTGGAGGAGACGGTCGCCGACCAACTGCAGGCCTGGCCAGAAGTGGCCGATGTGGACGGCATGTTGATGGGCAACGTCCAGGCCGAGGGCGCCCCCTACTTCTTCATCTTTGGCTACGACCCCGAGGGCTTCGCCATCGCCCATTTCCGCATCGTCGAGGGGCAGGGGTTGGCGGAGGTGCGGGGCGTGCGAGGAAAGCCCCTCATCCTGGGCCGGGGCGCGGCGCAGAGTTTGGGCAAGGAGGTGGGCGACGCCCTCCGCATCACCGGCGGCGCCTTCCGCATCGTCGGCATCTACGAGACGGGAGATGCCTTCGAGGAGGGCGGCGCGGTCATTCCGCTGGAGGAGGCCCAGTCGCTTCTGCTACAGCCACGCCGCGTCTCCATGTTCTACGTCCGCCTGCGCAGCCCCGCCGACGAAGCCCGGCTGCGGGCGCGGGTGGAGCGGCACTTCTCCGACCTGATCCTCTCCACCACCTCCGAGTTCGCCGACCGGCAGATGATGATCGAGAGTATGGAGATATTCGCCTGGGCCATCTCAGGGCTGGCGGTGGTCATCGGCGGGGTGGGGATGACCAACACGCTCTTTATGTCGGTCTTCGAACGCACGCGGGAGGTCGGCCTCCTGCGGGCAGTGGGATGGCGGCGGAGCCGCATACTCCGCCTCATCCTGGGCGAGTCGCTGGCCCTCTCCTTCCTGGGGGGACTGGTGGGCATCGGCCTGGGGGTGGCGGCGGTCTACCTGCTGCGCGGCTCCATTGTCTTCATGGGCACGCTGGGGGTGCAGTTCTCCCCCGACCTCTTCATCCGCGCCCTCGTCACGGTGGCTGTGCTGGGGCTGGTGGGTGGGGCGTACCCGGCCTGGTGGGCCAGCCGCCTCCTGCCGCTGGAGGCCCTGCGCTACGAGGGCGGTGGTGGGGCGCACGTTCCCCGTTTCCTGCCCGGCACAACGCTCAGGAACCTATGGCGTCACCGCACGCGCACGGCGCTGACCGCGCTGGGGGTCGGCGTGGGCATCGCTGCCATTGTTGCGCTGGGCGGCATCACCCAGGGGATGATCGAGATCCTTACCGGGATGATGACGGGCAGCCAGGCCGAGTTGATGGCTATCGAGGCCGATGTCTCCGACATGGGCTATAGTTCAATTGACCAGCGGGTTGGAGCGCGCATCGCCGCCCTGCCCGACGTGGAGGCGGTCTCCGGCGTCGTCATCACCGTCGCCAGCACCGGGGAGATGCCCTTGCTGATCATCTTCGGCTACCATCCCCGCGAGTTCGCCATCCGCCACTTCCGCATCGTTGAGGGGCAACCGCTGACAGCCCGCCGTCAAGTTATCGTCGGCCGGCAGGCGGCAGAGACGCTGGGGCTGGAGGTGGGCGACACACTTCGCCTGCTGGAGAGCACCTTCCGCGTGGCCGGCATCTACGAGACGGGGGTAGGCCTCGAGGATAGCGGGGTGGTCATCGGTCTGCGGGAGGCTCAGGCCCTGGCCGGAAAGCCCCACCAGGTGATGTGGTATCTGGTCAAACTGCGCGATCCAGAGCGAGTCGAATCGGTACAGGATTATCTGGACGCTCACTTCCCTGAGATTGACATCTCCCTCACCTCCGAGATCGTCGAGATCATGCCCGATATGCGGACGATGGAGGAGATGATAGGGCAGATCTCGTTCCTGGCGATGTTCATCGGCGCGGTGGGGATGCTGAACACGATGCTGATGAGCGTGCTGGAGCGCACGCGGGAGATCGGCGTTCTGCGGGCGCTGGGCTGGCGGCGGCGACAGGTGGTCGGGATGATTCTGCAGGAGGCGCTGGCGCTGGGCGCGGTGGGCGGCGTCTGTGGTATAATCCTGGGGTTGGGGCTGACCTGGGGGATAACGCAGATACCGGGGATAGGAGGGATGCTGAAAGCAAGTTACAGCCCCGAATTGTTCGCCCAGGCACTGGCGGTGGCGCTGGTGACCGGTGCGATCGGCGGGCTCTACCCGGCCTGGCGGGCGACGCGGATGAGGCCGGTGGAGGCACTGAGGTATGAGTAGGGTGGTAGATTGGGAAATCAGTAGATGAGGAGAGGCTGACCAATCTAAGATGGCAGCCAGCGCAGTTGATTCCGTATCTCGCCGCCGGCATCCATCTCCATACCAAAACGTTCCAGGAGTACCGGCAGTTCATCAGCCTTGATATCAGCCTCTATCTCAGCCTGGTGATCGTAGTAGTAACTCAACGCATCGTACAGTTGGGCCGGTGTCAGGCCAGCGTGACCAGAAAGGATCTCCGTCGAGGTATAACCCATCTGATGATACCTGACCAATACCTTGACCGGAATGCGCGTCCCCCGCACTACAGGCCGTCCGCCACAAACACCGGGGGTTCGGGTGATGTGGGGATGGTCAGTCGTGGCTTTGGGGTTCAGGCTGATCTGTACAACTTGCCGCTCGACCAGACCAAGCGGACGTGTGGGGCGCAGAACGCCGTTCTCGTAAGTCGCCTGTACAACTACCGGTGCATTCATTGTTACTTTCTCCAGTCATGTATCTGAAAGTTCCGATTACATTATACCACATTTTCGAGGAGACGAGGAAATGAACAATGAAGCAATGAACAAATGGAGGTGACATAATGAAGAAGACTATTGCTGCAGGATTGGTAGTGCTGGCTCTGCTCCTCTCCGGCTGCGGAGGGGACGCGGAGGAGACGGCGACGCCGGAGGTGGAGATGGAGTTCGTGCCTGTGGTCTCCGTCACGGGTGAGGTGGTGCCGGCGGTGTGGGCCACCGTCAGCGCCCAGGCCGGCGGCACGGTGCTGGAAGTGTTGGTAGAGCCGGGGGACGAGGTGGCGTCGGGCGATCTGCTGGTGCGACTCGACCCCACCGACGCGCAACTGGCGGTGCAGCAGGCGGAAACGGCGGTGGAGACCGCCCAGGCCCAACTGGCGCTTCTGAAGACAGGCCCCCGCCCGGAACAGGTCGCCGTGGCCGAGGCGCAGATCGAAGCGGCCCAGGCTGTGATTTCCCAGACCGCCGCCCAGCGGAATCAACTCTGGTCCGGGGCGACGGAGGCAGAGATCGCGGCAGCCCAGGCACAGGTGGCAGCGGCCCAGGTGGAGCAGTGGATGGCCCGCGAGGCCCACGATCAGACGATGAAGTGCTACACCCTGCCAGATGGCGGCGAGGTCTGCCCGGCGTTGGGCGCGCCGGAGGAGCAGGCCCGCTACGCTCTCCACGCCGCCGACGAGACGCTGGCGGCGGCGAGAGCGCAACTGGATGCCCTGAAGGCAGGGTCGTATCTCCAGGTGCGCACGGCGGAGGCGGTGGTGTCAGCGGCGGAGGCACAGCAGGACGTTAGCCAGGCGCAACTGGATCTGCTCCAGGCGGGGGCCACCGCCGGGGAGATCGCCGTCGCCGAGGCAGCCGTGACACAGGCAGAGGCCGCGCTGGAGACGGACCAGGTCGCCCTGGCCCGCTGTGAGGTTCGCGCTCCCTTCGCGGGAACCGCCGGCGCGGTGAACGTGCGGAGGGGCGAACTGGTCGTGCCCGGCCAATCCCTGGTCACGCTGGGCGACCTGACCACGCTGCGGGTGGAGACCACCGATCTGGACGAGACCCAGGTGGCGCGGGTGGCGGGCGATCAGCAGGCCGCCATCACCTTTGACGCCCTCCCGGAGCGGGTCTTCACCGGCCACGTGACCCGCATCTCCCCTATGGCCAAGCCGGGCGCGGGTGGGGTCAACTACACCGTGGTCATTGAACTCGTGGAGACCGATCCAGCGATATTGTGGGGGATGACGGCGTTTGTGGATATCGAGGTGGGGCAGTAGGTTGGTAGATTGGGAAACTGGTAGATTGGTACATTGGGCACAAGTCTACCAACTACGGGCCTACCAACCTTTGTAGGTGCGCTCCTTGCGCCGGTCTACTTTGTCAATGACGACGACCCGCTCTTTGTCGTGAATGCTGTAGATGATTCTGTATGGGCCGACGCGGATGCGGTGTACTTTACTACCCAGTTTTCGGACACCCACTGGCCTGGGATTGTTCTTGAGGGCTTCAATGGCTGCGGCTACCCGTGGATAGTGGTCGTCGTGCACCCGGTCCAGTTGCTTTTCGACTCGCCTGCTAGCGGTCTCAACCCTGTACACTGCTTCTGGCCTTTCGCTCGGCATCGTACTCACTGAATGGCCGGCCCCGCCCCGCTGTGTACTCGGCTTCGGCGACGGCGGCATCGCGGAGGTCTACAATGTCCTCCAGCAATTCGAGTAGGGCATTGTACTGGGCAGGGGAGATCAGAAAGCCCTTCACTGTTTCGTCTTCCACCAGGCGAGGAGGATGGTTGTCGAGAAGACCGAACAGCGTATCCGCAGTATTATCGGGGATGGGTATTGTTCTCATCTCGTGTCTTCCTCCTATGCTATAGGGAACAGGGCGTTGGTCATAGTTTAGGCCAGACTGTGCAAACACCCCCCCCAAACGGGGGGGGGTTGTGCCGAATAGTACCCGAAAACCCCCCCCCGGGGCGCGGCGGGGG
>JAUWOI010000050.1 GCA_030612185.1 Anaerolineae bacterium | reverse complement strand
CACTACGGCATTTTCCATTTGGCTGAGTTTGCTGTGCTCGCGGGCCTGCGCCTCAAAGAGATCCCGCTTGAACTGGGAACTCCCGCTGACATCCTGGCGAGATTTGACCTTGGCCCGTGAGCTTATATCATAATTTCAGGTTTCATATGCTCTTGCTCCGTTTGCTTGGGAGAGTGACATTGAGTAGCGCAGATGCGATTGGGTTCTTTTGTGCCTCCCGTTCCATCACAGTTTCACGTGCATCTTCCAACCAACCAAGTAAAGGGTGACGATGTTCTCTGTAGTCATCTGACCACTGGCTTGCTAGTGAGTCAAACGTTATACTGGTTTGCTCAATGCTATCGAGGATACCGGCGGCCGTATAAGGAAACTGGGTTGCCTGCAATTGGTCTACAACAAGGTTACCGATGCCTCCCTCTCGATGGTGGCTCGTTCCTGCACTTCGATCCCGCAACAACATCCCCAACACACAGCAATCTTGCACCATCTCCAGGGCAAGGTGAAGGGCTATCAGCAGATCGTTGCGGACAACCTTGGTAATGGCCGCTTGCCCCTTGAACCAAAAACGATTCACCATCGTCTGGAATTGCTCGGATGAGGTTAGCGGTGGCTTCGGGTGCTCGAATGATCGAGCAAGAATTTCGTCAACCAACGATGAACGCGAGAAGAGCAGGCGAGTCCCCTGCCAGAAAGCAACCAGCGGCCACGCTTCAATCTGCTCAAGCGCGGACTCTGTGGTGAAGACAAAATCAACCCGCCGGAAATCGGTATAGCAAACGCGCGTCGTATTCGTGAACTCAGAGGTATTCTGCTCGTAAGCGTATGGCTCTCCCAGGGATTCAAGCCAGTCTACGGTGGGATAGAAGTCGCCCATTGCTCGTTCATCAACGATGACCAGGACATCAACATCACTCCAAACGTCTCGTTGAACACCTGAGCAGGCGCACGACCCAAAGAGGTAGACGGCGCGCACATTCTTGTTGGGCTGGAGTAGTGCGATCAAGTCTTGAACGGTGTTTTCCTGCACCAGTCTAGGCTTTGTCATTTCGTTTTCTCTATATCTCCTCCAAACCCAGTTTGAAGAACCGGTTTGGGTTGTTGAACAGCCAATCAGCGGCCAGCGACAGAGCCTCTTCCTCTTCCAGCCATCCCCGTTTGACCAGGCGTGCCAGCGTGCCGGCGATGTTCTCCCGCGCAATTTGCAGATGCCCGGCGACAAACTCGGGCACGTCGCCGTAATCCCCGCCAAAGCCGTGTACTTTGGTATGTGGCAAAGTCAGCACTGACCGCTCCAGCAACTCAGAAGCATAGTCGGGGTCAATGATATGCAGCCAGCAGCAGTCGAGGGCAACGTTGGGATAATTCTTGCCCAGAAAGAGCAGATCACCCAGGTATGGCCAATTGCCGTGAAACAGATCAAAGCGCACATCGCGGTGAAGTTCGAGCACCGAGGCCAGGTAGGCAGCGTTGGTCTTGTCTACCCGATTATAAACGCCTGCCATGTGACCGGTGTGAAGTTGCACCGGCAGATCGAGATCACGGGCAAAGCGCATGTACTGGTGAAAGAGATAATCATTCAGTGGTTTGCCCTCCGGCCACCCCAGGCTGTTACGTGGATCGGCCAATACCCTGTTGAATTGCGCCTCCGCCTCTGCCTTGGGCACCAAGTCATAGGAGAGGGTCCGCTCGTAGGCTGACTGATCTTTGATGCCGATGGCCCCGCGCTCTATGCATCGCTCGAACACGATGAACACCGCGTCCAGGTACTCATCCAGCGAGGTGATGTGCCGGTCGGCCAGGGAACCATAGCAGTTAATCGTTTCCCAGTTCATGGTAGTTGGGTGCAAACCGGGCAGCGAGATCATCGGCCGCCACTTGTCCGGGAAGGTCTTTTTGCCATCCAGGAAACTGCTCAACCCTTTGGGCAGCCACCCCAGCACATCAACCAACATCACCTGGATACCAGCCTCGTCAATGGTACGGAAATAGTCTCCTTCGGTTTGGTCGGCCAGTTTCTCGGCGACACGATCCAACGCCTCTCGGGTCAGTTCACTCTCGCCGTACACGTTTTTGAGCACCAGTTTGGTCACCCGTGCATAGGCGGTGTGCTCAGTTGCATGCCACAGATCCTCAAAGAGAGGCCACTTTTCGTCGGTGGAAACATTCTGATCTTCCAGGCGTGCCACGTCACTGTCGCTGATGCCAAAAGCTGCGGAGTGCAAGTCGCTCAGCATGTAGCCGCAGATCAATGAGGCGATCGGTTCCTTGTAGGGAGGCCGCTCCTCTGGACCGATCAGGTGTTCGTGACAATCAATGACCGGCATAACGCTGATCTGTTCGTACAAACGGTCAAACAGTGGGGATCGAGAATACAACATGGCTTACTCCTTGAATCAATATTTCAGAAAAGTTCCAATGACGTGTATTGACTGGCCCATTCTCGCAGAGTCAATCTGTCGTCCCACCACACACCACGTCGTTGCGCAAACTGCCAGATGATGAGACGATCAAGCAGCATGTAAACGGAAAAGCGTTCAGCGAAACCCGGACGAAGCGCTTTATGGCATTTGCCCGTTTCGTGCACGTACGCTTGCACAAATGCACGCGCCAGTTCCAGGTTTTCATCTGCATACCAGGCAACTGAGCGGGAAAGGTCTTGCTCACCATCACCGAAGTACGGCTCCATGTAATCGAAAACGCCGCTTACATGCCAGATACCGTCTCTGCATTCAGCCACGGCGTTTCCTTCCTTGTAGTCCTGCATTACAAAGCACGGCTGAAAGGGAACGTCGAGTGCCTTTCGCCCCTGGGAAATCATCATCTCTACCCACTTGACATCTGCGTCGGTTGTTCGGTCAGAAGGCGGTATGGCGAGTTGGAGGTAATGATGAATGCGCGAAATGACCCATTCGCCGTAGTCCACACCCAATGGCTGTATCGTGTTCGTCTCCAAATCATACTCACCAGCGCAGGGCCACGTGAGTTCTTGCAACCGGGCTAGAGTCTCTCCCATAGCGTGGGCAATTGCTCGTTTGTCTTCCACCATGAGTGTATCCCGCACATCTGGATCAATGAGTGGCACGCCCGGCATACGGGGCATGATCACATAGCTCCAGCCAAAGATATCGTCGGAGAGGTCGAGCAGATAAGGCCAAGGCACGGGCACCGGAGTGTGTTCGTGGAGTTGTTGCGTGAAGAACCTCTCCTTCGGAAACTGCCACGGGTAGTGGGGTGCCCCACGCAAGACGTATTCGCCCTTTGTGCTGGTCAGAAATACATTCTGTCCAAAGTTGCCAAACGGGACCGGTTCTGCTTGCACCAACTCACCGAGGTCGAATCGGTCAAGTGCTGCCTGGAACTGATCGTGAGAAAGCGTACCCAAACGGTTGGAGTACCTGCGTATAATCTTCTCATCCATCATTCACATCCTCAAGTGTCATCTCGTTACTTTGGGAAAGAACTGTCCAAGGCATGGAATGTATTCCTTGCATAGGTTCAGGCAGTGGCAAGCAAACTACTGCTTCTGCACAATCAGAAGCTCCCGATGCTCGTTCGTTTCGATTCCCTTTGGCGTGCGATACTCTGTGATGATTTGGTCAACCTTTGCAATGACAAATTGGCCTCAACATAGAGATTTCTCGACTCCCTTCAGTCGCTACGCTCCTTTCGGTCGCTCGGAATAACGATGCCCGAGTAGTTACGGTTATGTTATCTCTATTGGCTGCCAACCACCATCTCGTGAATCTTCCGCACAGGCTCCCAGACGCCGCCCATCATATTCGAAAGAAGAACCACGTTAATGTCCTGACCCGGAAAGTGGCGAATAAGCCCGCTGACGCCCGCGTTGATGCCTTCCTTCTGGTAACAGACTACCTTACCGGACTGGTCCACGTGAAACCATAGGCCATATCCGTACATCTTGGTCCAATCATCTATGTCACGATCGTGCACCTGCGGCGTTAGGAAGGCTTCCGTCAGTTCTGGAGAGAGAAGCTCACCCGCCTGAACTGCGCGAAGGAAGCGATCCAAGTCACCAACAGTGACGTGCGCGCCGCTGTCGGGCGATCCGATAGGTGGGAAAGAGTAGATGTTCTTCTTCCAACCCACAACGGCATCATCTTTACCGCGAATAGGATCAGCCCCCTCGGCGACGTTTTCGTGCACCTCGTCCAAGCGGAAAAAGTCCGAGTGAATCATTCCAGCCTCGGCAAAGATGTTCTGCCGCACATAGTCGCGGTACGTCATCCCGGTGACCTTTTCGATCATTGATCCCAGCAACACAAAACTGCAATTGCAATACCGAGATCCTTGCCCCGGTGAAAAGTTGGCGGGCTTGTGGATGAACTGCGGTAAAAAGTCCACCGTCTCTGTGACCGAATAGTTGGGCTTGGTCTTCCACAAATCCTCGTAAACCTCACCGGCTTCCTCCTCACAGTCGTCGCCGATGCCAGACGTGTGGGTCAAGAGATGAAAAACGTTCACGTCTTTGGAAATCGTCGTGTCTTCCAAACCCAAAAAGTCAATCACACCCGTGTCAAAGGCAAGTGCTCCCTGGTCAATCAACTGCAACGTCGCGACGGACGTAAACAGCTTGGTGATGGATGCCGTATCGAACCGCATATCCAGCGTGTTTCTAATCTTCCAGGGACGGCTGGCATAGCCGTATGCTTCAGCGTACAACTGCGACGCGCCCTGGGTGATGAACACCACGCCAGAGAATTTATGCTGCTGTTCAAGCTCATAGAAATACTGATGTAACCCTTCAAACATATCCATATCTGCTTCTCCTATTACGTGGCTCAATGTGTGCGATTTGGAAATCACAGCTACATACGGGAATTGCTGACGCTTTATCTTTTCCAAGAATATGGCTTTGTCAGTGAGATTGCTAGACCTCTCTTGTCCAGGGATAGCCAATGCATTTCTTCTGGAACCCAATCGCTTCATAGAACGGCTGACCTGAGCCGACACGGGCCTTTTCCGCACCGAGGGCCGATATCCGCCGGATGCCTTCCATCACGACTGCTCTCCCGAATCCCCTGCGCCTGAAATCGAGATGGGTACTGACAGGTTCAAAGAAACCCATCCGATTGTGTTCATCGTACCAAACGATGCAGGAAGATACAAACTCGCCGCCTACGACGTAGAGATCCAGGTCCTTCCGGTAGTCTGGCGCCTTTTGCATTTCCTGATAGGCGAAAACGGTCGCCCACTCTGACGGGTCCCGATGATTGAACCCCAACCCCTGGACCTCGCACCTCTTCTCAAGGTCGTTCTCCTGCGCCATAGATTGAACGGCATACCCTTCCGGCAATTTCCGCTCAGGCAGTCCCTCGATAACGAACTCCGAGTCATATCCAGGATGCTCCACGTCTTGTTGGTAGCCACGCTTTTGAACCAACGTCCGAAACGGCTCGTCGTGGTCGTAAACATAGATGCGGAGCGAGTTGTTTTCCTTGTCGGCAAGGGTTTCCTCGGCATAGTCAAGCATCTCGTCAAGGAGAAAAGCGTATTGCGGATGACGCTGGAAAAAGGCTTCCCCAAACCTGGGTGCCTCTGCGTTCACGACGCCCACAATCTTGTCCTCATCATTCTCCCAGATACTAACGGCATCTTCCCAAAAGCGGAATTTCCTTTCGCTGTCCCCTTCAAACATACTCAAATGGTACCGCGCCCAGTTCCACCGCTCAAAACCCCAGTTGTAGGGCAGGGCAATCGCATTTATAATGTCGGGCAGACTTTGGGACACCGAAAAGCCCTTTTTGCTCCCGCTGGATTACCAAATACAGTGGCTAGGGCCTGGATCTGGCGATCCAGGCCGAGCGAATGGGATAAATGCGATTGCCCTAAGTTGTAGGGTTCCTCAGAAGCCAGGTAGGTCTCGACAAGAAAGTCACGAATCCGCAAGAAATCCTGTTCTGGTCTGTACTTTCGAAGTTGTGCCTTCATCTTTGTCCCTCATTGAAATCATCATAGCCCACGCACTATCACCTTGCCCATCCTCCTCGACATGGCCTGAGCGGGTGGGGCCTACGCCGCCATCGGGGCAAGCGCAGGTGTCTTGAATACATCATACTCCTGCTCCAACTGACGCCGGAACTGCTGCGTGTACAGCCGGTAATAGTGCCCCTGGGCGCGCAACAGTTCGGCGTGGCTGCCCATCTCCGCGATGCGCCCGTCCTCGATGACCAGGATACGGTCCGCCCGCTTGATCGTGCTAAGCCTATGGGCGATGACGAAACTGGTGCGATCCTGCATCAGCGTCTCCATCCCCTGCTGGATCAGCGCCTCGGTGAGTGTGTCCACCGAACTGGTCGCTTCGTCCATGATGAATATCTCTGGCTGCGCCAGGACCGCCCGCGCCAGGCTGACCAATTGCTTCTGGCCAACTGAGAGCAACACGCCGCCCTCGCCCACTTCTTCGTCGTAGCCCTTCTCCAACGTGGCGATGAAATCGTGTGCGCCGGCCAGTTTGGCCGCCTCAACGACCTCCTCGTCGTTGGCGTCCAGCCGCCCGTAGCGGATGTTCTCGCGGACGGTGCCGGAGAAGAGATGCGGCGTCTGCAACACCACCCCGATCCGCGATTGGATACCGTGCAGCGATAGTTCGGTGTAGTCCCGCTCGCCGATGCGTACAACACCCCCTGTCGGCTCGTAAAAGCGGCACACCAGGTTGACGATGGTGGATTTGCCCCCGCCCGTCGGCCCGACCAGCGCGATTGTCTCGCCCCGTCTCACCTTCAGCGTGAAGTCCTGTAGCACCGGGTTGTCCTCCTCGTACCAGAAATCCACGTGGTCGAACTCGACGTCGCCCCGGATGGTGCCCGGGTCAACCGCGCCGGGCCGGTCGGTCACTTCAGGCACCGTGTCAATCAGCGAAAAGACGCGCTCGGCCGAGGCGATGGTGTGCTGCATCTCGGCGTAGACGCGGGCCAGGTCCTGGATTGGCCAGAGCATAAAGGTAATGTACCCGACGAACGCCTGGATGCCGCCGATGGTCAGACCGCCCACCTGCACTTGCAGGCCGCCGTACCAGACGATACTGCCCAACGCCAGCGCGCTGATCAACTGCACCGCCGGCAGGAACAGCGCCGACAGATACGCTGCCCGGTAGGAGGCATTATACATCTCGTCCGTGAGTTCGCCGAACTCGCGCAGGTTCTCCTCCTCCCGGCAGAGCGCCTTCACCACCCGCACGCCCTGGATGTTCTCGTTGTACGCCCCGGTGATTTTCGAGTTGAGTTTGCGCACCTTGCGGTACTCGACAATGATCTTTTTTCTGAACCGGGCCGCCACGACCACCAGCACCGGGATGATGGCGAGCACGATCAGAGCCAGTTTCCAGTTGATGATCATCATAAAGTAGACCGACGTGACAATGTTCATAAAGCCCCAGGTGACGTCCAATAGCCCCCAGGTCACCAACTCGGCCATACGACTCGAATCGGAAGTGACGCGCGATATGATCCAGCCCACCGGCGTCCGGTCAAAGTAGGAGAAGGACAACTCTTGCAGGTGCTCGAACATCTTTTTCCGCAGGTCGTACCGGATGCGCTCCCCCAGGATGCCGGTCAGGAAGATGAAGGTAAAGACAGCCAGAGCCGATACCACTATCAACGAACCGTAGATGGTGACGATTTGCGTGAGCGCCGCCCTGTCACCTGCCAGGATGCCTTCGTCAACGATCTGCTTGCTGAGGAAGGTAAAGTACGACTCTACGCCAGACACAAACGCGATGGCCACCAGAAAGCCGGCCAGCCACGGCCAATGCGGTTTGGTCTGAGCCAGGATACGAAGGACCGTCTGGCCACTGAACTGGGTTGTAAATTCTTCTTCTTCAAACTCAAAGTGCGACACTGGTCACCTCCTCTGAGACCTCCGAAGTTTCCCAAACCTCGGAGGTCTGGACCTCACCAATCTCCTTCTCCAACTCGTCCTCGACGCGGGCCTGCATGTCGTAAATCCGGCGGTAGATGCCCCCCTGGGTCATCAGCGTTTCGTGCGTGCCCCGCTGCACGATCTGACCCTGGTCGAGCACCAGGATCAGGTCGGCGTTCATCACGCTCTGAATGCGATGGGCGATGATGAAACTGGTGCGGCCTTGCATCAACCGTTGCAGCGCTGCGCGGATCAGCCCCTCGGTCTCCGTGTCCACCGACGAAGTGGCGTCGTCCAGGATGAGGATGCGCGGGTCTTTGAGCAGCGTGCGGGCGATGGCGACGCGCTGCTTCTGCCCGCCGGAGAGCGTGACCCCCTTCTCGCCGACCAACGTGTTGTACGCATCAGGAAACGACTCGATCACGTCGTGGATGGCCGCGGCCCGCGCGGCGACTTCGACTTCTTCGTCGGAGACCTCCCGCCCGACCCCGTAGGCGATGTTCTCGCGGATGGTGCGGGAGAACAGGAATGGCTCCTGCTCGACGATGCCAATCTGCCGGCGCAAGAAGTGGCGCGGGTACTCCTTCAACTCCACCCCGTCGAGCGTCAGGCTGCCGCCGGTGTACTCGTAGAAGCGGGGCAGGAGATTGACCAGCGACGTCTTGCCCGAGCCGGTCGAACCGAGCAAAGCCACAGCCTGCCCCGGCTGGCACCGGAAACTGACGTCGTTCAGCACTGCGCCCCCCCCCTCTTTCCCCCCCAACTTTGGGGGGGATGAAGGGGGGGCATCGTACTCGAAGCGGACGTCACGGAAAACGATCTCCCCACGCACATCGTCAGGCGGCACATAGTCGCCTGCGTCCAGGGGCTCGCGCGTTTCCTTGATCAACTCCATCACCCGCCCGTACGAGACCATTCCGGTGGACATGTGCACGATCAACCGGCCCAGGTTGCGCATCGGCCAGATGATCCACACGACCAGCCCGGCGTAAGCCAGGTAGGTGCCCACTGTGATCGTGCCGTTCAAAGCCATCAGCGCGCCGGCAAAAAAGCCCCCCAACATCTGTGCGCCACACAGGATGTCCGAGAGCGGCCAGAACAGTGAGTGCATCATCAGCAACCGTCGTCCGCGTTGGAACTGCTCCCAGTTGTCTATCTCGAACTTTTCCTGCTCGTACTCCTGCCGGGCAAACGCCTTGACCACCCGCACGCCGGTCAGGTTCTCCTGCAGGGTCGTGGAAAGTTTGGCCTCTTGTTCCTGAAAAGCCTCGTAAGCCTTTGAGACCTTTTTGAAGAAAAAGGCCGATATGACCACAATCAGCGGAACCACCACAGTCGAGAGTAGGGCCAGTTGCGCGTTCAAGTTCAGTAACGTCACAAAGTTGATCACAAAGAGCAGCACGATGCGCCCTACGCCTATGGCTTGGTCGGCAAAGAACCGCCGCACGGCGTCCACGTCCGAGGTGGCGCGTTGGATCAGTTCGCCGGTCTGAGTTCTGTCGTGGTAGGTAAACGACAGTCGCTGGATGTGGTCGTACAGGTAGTTGCGCAACCGTAACGTGATGCCCTCTGCTGTCTGAGCGGCCCACCGTCCGCTGAGGAAGGAAAATATACCCTGAACCAGAGCCAGGCCAACAAAACTTAGTGCGATCAGGGGCAAGGCGCGACCGAACTTTTCCTGTTCCAAAACGTCATCAACAAAGTAGCGTAGTAACAGATAGTTACCCGTCCTGAGCAGGGCGGTGATACCCACGCCGACGACCGCTCCCAGATAGACCAGCCGGAAGCCAGTCATCATACGCCACAATCCAACCAGACGGTTGTCTGAGACTGTCGTTTTGAAATCGAATTCAGAAAGCATAGTGAATTAGCCTCCAGGGGATTCGTAGATTCGTAAATTCGTGATTCGTAAATTCGTAATCCGTTAATGTCCTGGAATCCGCGTTATCAGATGCCCCAACAGCGCCTCCAACTCCGCCAGCGATGTGGCGGGGTCAACAAACTGCACGGTGTGTATGCCCAACTCACGGGCGGCGTCCACGTTGCGTAGATTGTCGTCCAGGAAGATCGCCTGCTGTGGCGCGACGTCCAGTTGATCCAGTGTCAGGTGAAAGATGGCCGGGTCGGGCTTGCGCAGGCCAACGTAGGCTGAGTTGACGTAAACGCCGAACTCGGCGTGCACGTTGATCCCGAACTGTTTGTGGATCAGATCGTCTTGACCGGGAAAGGCGTTGGTCAGCAAAGCGACCTTGTAGCGGCCTCTCAGGGCACGGGCGGCGGCGACCGTCTCCGGGTTGAACCGGTCGTCGGCGTAGAATTCTTCGACAAAGCGGCCCGCCGCCTCCGCATCGGGAAGACCCAACTGTCTGGCGATGTGCTGCCTGAAGTCGTCGTTGGTGATTGCGCCGATCTCCAGTTGACGCCATACCTTCCCCCACAGCACCTCCGGCAGTGTACTGGGTTCCAGTGCCAGCCGTCGCTCCCATCCGGCGACGTAAGTTTCGTCCGGTGACCTCTCCATCACGCCGCCCCAGTCAAAGATGACGGCACGGATGTCGGGCAGGGGATTGAGAACGGGGTCGGGGGCGGGCACACCCATGCCCCGCAACCACTTCCGCAGCGGCGTTAGCCCACGGAAGCGCGTGGCATGGAACCCAATCTGCCGGGCCGCGGCCACGTTCACCCGAGAGTCGTCCACAAAAACCGTCTCCTCTGCCGTCACGCCCAGCCGCTCCAATGCCAGTTCGTAGATCGCGGGGTCGGGTTTCATCAGCCCCTCGCAGCCGGAGATGATGAGGGTGTCAAAGCCATCAAAAGCGCTTGTGATCCCCATCAACTGCTCCACGATCTGGCACAAGTCGGCTGGCGCATTGCTGAGCATGGCAGTGCGATAGCCCGCGTCGCGCAGATCGTGGATGAGGGCCACCAGTTCCTCGTCCAGCCGGTCGCCGGACCAAAAAGTGCGCCGGAACTCGATCAGTTCGCTGTCATTCAGCCCCAATTGCTGGCCCACATCGGCCCAGAACGAGCTGGTACTGACGTGGCCCAGTAGGGCCTCGTCCAAAAGCGGGCTTTCGAACATCAGTTTGCTCGCGCCACCCGGCTGCATCCCGAACCGTTGCTCCAGTTCGCGGCGCGGCGTAGGATCGGCAGCGCGCATCAGCACCCCGCCATAGTCGAATATCACCGCCCGAATTTTGTCATCTGCCATTTGTTTGTTCTCCTTATTGCTAAACTGTTTCGTCCAGAAGTACGTAGTACATCGTGTAATCGCGCTCTTTCTCGAAGCCGATCCTTTCCGCCGTGCGGATGGAGCCCAGGTTATCTTCGGGGCACTGCCAGCCGACCAGCGATAGTCCGAGTGAGAAGGCGTGATCCACCGCTGCCGCAGCCGTGACCGCTGCCAGCCCGCGCCGCCGGTAAGCCGGAAGTGTACAAATGCCGATCTCACAACCATCGCCACTGATGCAGTCCGCCAGCGACCAGGATACAGCCTCGTCCGTGTGGATGGTGACCAGGCCGAAGCCCCTCTGAAGGAAATCGGCGGTCGAGCCCCAGTTGTTTTTCATCCAGTTCGTGACGTGATCGGGGATTCTCAACCCCGGCCGGTTCAGGAGCGGTTCGTCGATGCGATGCACAGCGTAGCCATCTGGGACGTCGGCACGCCAGTCGTACTTCAACTCGCGGCAGACGTAATGTCGCCGATGCATCTTTATCGGCGGATGGGGATTGAGCACAACCGCTAACCGCTCCCGCCAGCCTTCTGGATGGCAGACGAAGGACAGCGCATCTACTTCCTCGTCGAAGGCTTCCCCGGTGCAGATGACGCTGTTCAAGGCGCGGTTGAAAGCGTCATTGGTCGGGTTCCCGGCCAGATAACACCCCTCCGGCGAGAATACGAACGCCGTCTGCGGGTTGGCAGGATCATCGGCGAACACCTTGCCGGGACAGTTGCCATCGAGCACGGCGGCGCTGGTAAGGTGGTACTCTAGCGCCTGGAACAGCGGGCGCACCTTTTCGTAGTCTGCTTCATTCAGTTCGTAAATCATCTGTCCCTCCCATCATTGTTCATTACTCTCAACATCGGTGAGCAACGCAACCAGTTCTTCAAAGCAATTCAAAACGATAACCCGCTCCGGCTCGGCAATCACTTCGTGCTCCAGGTGCCAGGTATTCGAATGTGGCACGTGGATGGCGCCGATGCCCGCCTCCAGCGCCGGATTGATGTCGGACCGCGGGCTGTTGCCGACCATCCAGGTCTGCTCCTGCCGCAGATTATACTCAGCCACCAGTCCTCGAATTACCCCGGCGTCTTTCTCCGGCACGATGTGTACTCCGTCGAAGAGATGGCCTAGGCCCGATCGCGCCAGTTTGCTCCCCTGCGCTTGCCGGTCCCCTTTGGTCAGCAGGAGCAGGCGGAAGCGGCCGCTGAGCCGGGCCAGGGTCTCTGCTACGCCGTCGAGCAGCACGATGGGATACTCTACCATCGCCCGCCCGATTTCCCATACACCGTCCGACACCTCGTCCTTGATGGACCGGTCGTGCCTTTCGCACAGGCGTTGGTAAGCGAAAACCAGGCTGCGGGCAAACTCCTCCGGCGCGTAACCCACCTGGGGGACGCGCTCCCGTTCCACCTCTTCCACGGTGCGCTCCGCCTCCTCCCGATCAAAGCCCAGCGTCGCCATCAGTTCCCCGAAATCGGCGATGCACTGCTCGAAGTAGACCTCGGTCTCCCACAGCGTATCGTCAGCGTCAATGATCAGCGTCGGCCTTGTTTGTTCATTGTTCATTTTTCTCGTTCCGTTTTTTCCAGGGCCAGTGGAGCCCATCACTTTTGACAAATCTCTTGGTGACGCCCGAAACGTCCAGGGCGATGTTTTCATACTGGTACATCAGATTCCTCCTCAATCATCCACAAACTGCGTGCTCAGATCCTTTCCAGGACGCAGTTCTTTTTCATACATGACGTACTGACGATCTACGTGCATCCCGGCCTTCTCGTAGAGACGGGTAGCGCCGGTGAGGCTCTGCGCGTCAACTTCCAGGCCCGCCTTGCGCTTGCCGCGCCGGTAGAACTCACCAAAACTGTGATGCAGCAGGGCCAGCGCCAGCCCGCGCCTCCGCCAGGGCCGCCGCACGCCCAACGAGTCGACCCAGCCCATCCCTGGGTCTTCGGCCGTCTTGGGACAGCACAACGACATGCCGGTGATTTCCTCTCCATCCATAGCCAGGAACCAGAGCGATGCATCGTAATCTGGATTGTTGTCTATCCAGTGTACCCACTCCTGGTAGGCTTCCTCAAGGGGGTGCTCCACGTACCCCCAGTGATCCTGGAATGTTTCGCGATCCGCAAGAATGAGGGGGCGCAAATCCTGATCGCGGACAAAGCAACGGATGGTGATGCCGTCGGGCACGACCGGTTCCGGCGGTGGCCCATTCATCTCGATGACCATACGGAAGCTGTGGCGCACGGACCTGTAGCCCTGTTCGTTCAGCAGCGCCTGGGCTGCCTCGTGGGTGCTCACCCTTTCCTGGAGCAGCGCCACGCGGGTTCCCGCTGGAGCCTTGAGGACAGCCTGTCGTCCGCGCTCCTCCGCCCACTGGCAGCGGGTCGTACCGAGACCTTGCCCCTTGTATTCGGGGTGCACGTCCCCCGCCACATATAAACGCACGTGTGGTTCCGAGTCCCACAACGTGGCGTGGCCCACAAGACTGCCGCCCGGCGCGACTATGACCAGCGTGGCGGTCTCCAGGTTGAAGGTGGGAGACTGCCAAGCGCTGCGAAATTCGTGCGCCTCGGTTCGTGGTTTACCGATCTGCTCGATAGAGCAGACGTTCCGGATATCAACGACGGCTTCCACATCGCCCATTGTTGCTGGGCGGCTCGTGAAGTGCTCGGGTAATGATAGTGTTGTTGACATGGTTTTGTCCTCTATGCAGGTATATGTAAAAAACATCCAGCAGTGAAACAAATCACAAGGCCGTGGACAATGCCCACGGCCTTGTGAAGTGATGCTGTGTGGAGAAAACAAAAAAGGCCGTGGGTGTCGCAGTTGCCCACGGCCTGGGATGACTCTATGTCAGGTCAACCTCCAAATAGGCGCACTGCGACAAGGCAGCACCCGACCCCCGCTGTCGTCACGGGGCCGAACTGCGCTGATGATGAACATTGCCTTGCGCATTAAACACCTCCTTGTAAGATGGGCGGCATTATACTCTATTCTGGCGGATTGTCAAGTAACCGAATCCACCAGGTGTTACGGAACCAGTGACATGTGGTAGGTGCGGTACACCTTGTATCGTTGCCAGCCCAACTTCTCGGAGAGGCGATTGATCGTCACGTTGTGCTCCGAGGTGAGTGACATATCAACCCAGGCATATCCCTTGCGCAGAAGCGCCCGTGCCGTCTCCAAGTAGAGCAGCGAATCCAATCCTCGTGCGCGGTGTTCCTCCAACACCGCCAGCAACTTCAGGCTGGCTACATCAATGCGCCGCATACTCCACCACAACCGGAACCAACCGAACGGGAAAAGACGCCCATTGACACTTTTGAGTGCCTGATTGATA
>JAUWOI010000471.1 GCA_030612185.1 Anaerolineae bacterium | reverse complement strand
GGGTGGGAGCAGGAGGCACGATTGGTGTTGCTGTGGGGGCGACGGTGGGGACAGGGCTCGCTGCGCACCCCGCACTCAGTACGAGCACGAGACCGATGAGCATAGCCTGTATCAGGTGTCGCGTCCTTATGGCCATGTCTGCTTCCTACCTCCTGTCTGCTGAACCTCGATCGGTGCCCCGCCTAAAACGATGGCGCTGACGAAGTAGAGGTGAGTTGGGTCATGGTGGGGCTTGAATGTCATTGTGTGGCGTGTCATGTAAGACATCATTTGACTACATCAAGATAGGGTGTATAATCCAGACACCATTAGGAGGTGTATGATGGCGACGACAACGACGGTGGCCAAGCGACGTATCAACGTGACGTTCCCGGTCGAGGTGCTGGAATTGGTGGACTCGGTCGTACCGTCTCGGGAGCGGAATCGTTTCATCGTCGAAGCGACGGAAGAAGTAGCCCGCCGCGAGAGACTGCGCGAAGCGCTGAATACGGCAGCCGGGGCCTGGAAACTGGAGGATCACCCCGAATTAGAAACGCCAGAGGACATCGATCGCTGGGTCCGCCAACTACGTGAGTACGGCCATTCTTCTTACGATTGGGACACGCAACTCGCTGAAGATGAGGGTACAAGATGAGTAGATACCTCCTTGACACAAACGTACTGATCCGACATCTACGTGGGGAGCGTGGCGTTCCTGCCCTGCTCGACCACTGGTCACAGTCCCACGAATTGTACATCTCGGCAGCGACGTGGGTGGAAATTCTGGCCGGGATGCGGCCTCATGAAGAGAAAGTGACTATACACTTGCTCAACTCAATGACCACCCTCTCCGTGAACAAGTTCATCGCCAACCGGGCCGGTCGGATGATCTACACCCATGCCCGCAAGGGCTTCCAGGTCTCATTCTCCGACGCCCTCATCGCCGCCACCTCGCTGGAGCACGACCTGGCGCTGGTGACGACCAACGTGCGCCACTTCGCGCCACTGCTGGGCGAGCAGGTGACCACGCTTGCGAGCCACCTTCCTTCTGCCACGTAGACACGCAATGCCTCCTTCACTCCCACCAGGCAACCCCTCCCTCCTGCCCACCGCTACTTGACAGGCGCCCCGCCCCGGGCTTCGGCTGCGTGCATGACCGCCTACCACGAGGGGCGGGGCTATTGTATATTCGCCCGGCGATGTTGACAAGCCACCGCCGGCCAGGGACAGGCTGCTCTGTAGGGAAACACTGTCAACGGATTATGGGAACAGATTGAACGGAACAGGCCAGACTCAAGCAAGCACAAACCTCGCCGAATGAATTACATCATCCGGGCTCTTTGGGATTTCGCGCGGTGAGACCCTAAGGGTTTTGCCCAAGATCGTGTAAACACCATTTTTCGCTAGCGTAACGGCTCTTTTTGCCAAATTTTGCACGAAAACCCTTAGGGTCTGGTGACTGACCACGCGAAATCCTAGAGACCCATCATCCGTTCAATTCGTTCCAGAAATCCGTTGACAGCCGTTTTCAGAAACCAGAACCAGCGGGGGACGCCACTACCCGAAACCCTAGATCGCTGTCCGAGCCGTCGGGAGCGTCCCCGTGGCGCCCAGGCACGAGTGCGCCCCTGCGATAGCCAAGCCACGACCCGCCGCGCAAGGCACGATACCACTGCTCCTCGTCATACCAGGACGCCATCCACTCCCAGACGTTGCCGCCCAGGTCCCAGACGCCATACGGACTCTGCCCGGAGGGGTACATTCCCACCGGTGAGGTGCCGCCAATGCTACTCCCGTAGGTGTTGGCGCGGCTTTCGTGCCAGCCCGGGGGGGACCAGGGGTAGCGCTCCCCCTCCGCGCCACCGGCAGCCGCCACCCACTCCTCCTCGGCGGGCAGCCGCACGGTGAGGGTTCCGGGTTCCAGGTTTAAGGTTTCAAGTTTGCCGGCGCGCCAAACCTGAAACCTGTGACCTATAACCTGTAACTGCTCCGTCAGCCAGGCGCAGTAGGCGTTGGCTTCGTACCAGGAGACACCCACGACCGGGTAGCCACGGCGAGACTTGCCGAGGCGGGAGTGGTCCCAGTACCCAGGTTGGGTCACAGGGTCCTCGCCAGGGCCCTCGCCACGGTAACTCGGGTGCTTTTCCGTGCGCCACTTCCAGCCCTCGTCGGGCCACCAGCGCCTTCCTCGCTCCTCATAGCCGCCAGCAGCGATGAAGAGGGCGAACTGATGATTGGTCACCGGGTACCGCCCTATGTAGATTGGGGGTTGGGATTTGGGGATTGGGATTTCGACGAAGGCGTTGAGGTCATCGGGCAACCAGCCCAACCGGTCGAGGGTTTCGGCGGCTGCGTAGCGGGTGGGGATGGGGATGCGGGGTGGATCGTTAGGAAAACCGTCAGGGGCAGCGTCTTGCATCACGGGGATCAGTTTCTCGACGGTCTCCTCCCAACAATCAGCAGGCACCAGTCCGCGGCCGACGTCGGCCAGGCAGCGTCCGGCCAGCACGACGTTCTCGCCGTGCCCGTCAGCAGAAGGCTCAGCGGCGATCTGCCGCACCAGGTAGGCCGCTGCCTCGTCGTACTTCTCGATAATCGCCTTGTAGCCCACCGTGAGCAGGATCACCTCGTGCCACGAGGCATCGTCCAGGTGGGGACGCAGCACCTGCCAGGTGGTGTCCACCCCCTTCATCTGCCCCTCCAGCACGCCGGCGAGGGCGGCCAGGTACTCCTTGAAGGTCGGATGGAAAAAGCCAAACCAGCCCTCGCCCCGCTCCACCAGCAGTCCGGTCTGCCGCTGGCCCAGTTCCAGGAACCGGTCGGCCTCTTCCGCCGCCGCCTCCCGGTCCCCCTTGAACTGGCGGGCCAGCAGGTGCACCAACTGGGCGCGCACGGCATCGCGCCGGGCGGCCCCACCCGGCCCTGGAGCCTGGTTCTGCAACCACAGCGCGAAGGGAGCCAGTACCTTGATCTCGCTGGCGATCCGCAGTTCCTCCCCCACCGGCCCGGCCTCGCTGCGCATCTCGCGCCAGGTCTCCACCAGCGTCTTGATGCACAGGTCATAAAGTTCCACACGATGATCGGGCAAGCGCGCGCCCTTGTAGTGAATCAGGGCGATGATGGTGACGAGCAAGGGGTTAGCGGCCAGGGCCTCTACCTTGGGGTCGGAGCGGATCTCGGCCACCAGCCGGGCAGCCTCAGCGCGCCCCTTCTCAATCGCCATCTCGACCGGCTGATCGGAGTCGGCCCAGCGTTGGTAGGCGACGCACCATTGATAGGCAAAACGCTTTATCTCCTCTGGGCCGAAGGGGCTGAGGGTATAGGCGCGAAAATCACAGGCCAGCGCGGCCTCGTCATAGCCTACGACGCGACTGGTGACGACGAGACGGTTGCCACGGGAACCGTAACTGTTGGCCCAGGCCTCCACCTGGCTAATCGTGGCCCGTCTGTCGGCGCGGCTGCCCACCTCGTCCAGCCCGTCCAGCAGGAGCAGTACCTGTCCCGTCTCCAGCGCCCGGGCGACCAATTGATCCATCCCCGGCCGGTCGAAACTACGCGTGTCCCAGTAGTGCAACACGTAATCCTCCAGCGAGACGCGCTGCCGCCGCAGTGCCTCGCTGTAGGCGGCCAGCGGCAGATAGATAGGCAACCAGTCCCCCCCAAGTCCAAGACGCTCGCGGGCGGTCTGCCCACCCTCGGCCAGCACCAGTGCGACGTAGCGCAGGAAGGTGGTCTTGCCCGCGCCAGGATCTCCCAGCACGACCAGTCGCGGCTCTTTGCGCAGCACGTCCTCAATCCCCAACCGTTCCGCCCGTTCGCCCCGCTCGCGCAAGATCCCCTCGTCCATCACCTCACAG
>JAUWOI010000192.1 GCA_030612185.1 Anaerolineae bacterium | reverse complement strand
ATCATCCTCAACCAGCGGGACATCCGTGTCCCTATGGATGACGGCGAACCGTGGCGGCTGCTGTTTACCTACCATCTGGATGCTCCGTCGTCTTCTGCGCAATTCAAATGACGCACTATGAAGATGAAAAATCATTTATGGTGCACATTGACCATTGACCTGAAACCTGCAATCGTCCGCATCCTCAGCCCTAACGGCGCCACCGTCGGCACAGGCTTCATCGTCACCGACGACGGTCTCATCGCCACCTGTGCCCACGTGGTGGATGCCGTTGACGCCGGGCCAGGCGAGCGGGTGCAGTTGGCTTTCCAAGCCGGGAGCGCGTCGGCGGAGGCCGAGGTGCTGATAGACGGCTGGCATCCAGATCAAGACGTGGCGTTTTTGCGATTGACAACCTCGCTTCCTGATGGTGTCGCGCCAGTGACGTTGGGGTCAAGTGGGGGTGCGAGTGGTCACGCCTTCCGTGCTTTTGGGTATCCACAAGTGGGGGATTTCCAGGGTGTCTGGGCCGAAGGTCAGATTTTGGGACAGGTTATGGATGAGCGGGGCGTGTCAATGCTGCAATTACGTGCTCAAGAGATCGCGCAGGGGATGAGCGGTGCGCCTGTGCTGGACGTGAGTGCTGATCGGGTGGTGGGGATGGTTACGCTGACCTATCACCCTGACGCGACGCTCAAGTTCCGCGACACGGCGTTTGCTATCCCGGCTGAAATGTTGGCTGTGTTGTGCCCTGAGCCACTTGTGTTGCATCCCCCGGAGAGCTCTCACTTGCGCCCGCTTTCTGTACATCCGCGGACCGCGCGATTTCAGCATGACCACGCCTTGATTGGCAGGGACGCGGACCTTGTCTGGCTGCGACAGCTAGACGGAGATGGCCTTCTGGTAGGACAGCCAGGCTCCGGCAAAACGTTCTTGTTTCACAACTTCGCGTTGAAGGGCGGTGGGCTTTTCGTTGTCAGCGACGATAGGGAGGACATTGCCGCGTTTCTCAGTGCCCAGCATCCCAACGTGGTGATGGTGGATGACGCCCAGGTCCGGCCTGAACTGCTCATTGACCTCAAACACATCTGCGCCCAACTCGATGTTCCCTTTCACATCTTGGCGACTTGCTGGCCTGGAGATCAAGCGTCACTGATGCAGACATTGGTGTTGCCAGAGTCGCGGGTTCGTAAGATGGGCTTGCTGACCCGTGATCAAATCGTTGAGGTCATCAAGGCCGCAGGACTCGGTGGCCCGAATCAACTAATTCGCGAGATTGTGAACCAAGCCGAAGGGCGACCGGGATTGGCAACAACCCTGGCTTATCTTTGCCTTCAGGGCGATGTGCGCCAGGTCGTGTTAGGCGATGCGCTGAGCAACGTTTTCCTGAATGTCTTTGAGCCATTGATTGGCAAAACCGCACGTCAAGTTTTGGCGGCCATTGCCGTGGGCGGAGATGCTGGGATGGCGATGGAAGCCGTGGCTGAGTCGTTGGAGTTGTCAGTGCTTGAGGTCCATCAGGCCGTGGTTGACTTGGCTGCCGGTGGCGTGATTTTGAAGGTTGACCCTCAGCACTTGTCGGTGCGCCCGCCGGCACTACGACACGTTTTGATCCGTGATGTGTTTTTCTGCGGACCTACAGCGTTACCTTTCCCTGTCTTTCAGGGATTGTTGGCGAAATCGCCGGATTCGGCGCAGTCTGTTCACGCTCTAATCGGCGTCAAAGCTCGTGGCGGGAAAGTGCCGCAGGCATGGTTGACCGCGCTTGTGGAAAGCTCTCCAAGCGTTTGGCAGTCGTATGTGCAATTGGGCCGCGAAGAGGCTGCGTGGTTATTCGAGCATCATCCAGAGGCGCTGACGATGGTCGCGCGTCCTGGCCTGGAATCCGCGCCTGACGTCGCTCTCCCTTTGCTCTTGAAGAAGGCCATTGGCGACCAACGCCCGCTCCATGCGCATACAGACCATCCCTTGCGCATCATTCAGGATTGGGTACTGACCGGTGAGCCTGGTTCCGGTCAGCCGCTTGAGCGACGCAAGACACTTTTGCAGGTTGTGCGTTCCTGGTTGGATACGAGACAGGATGTAGCGGTAGGACTCTGTGCTTTGGAGTTTGTGCTGTCACCGAATTTCCACAGTCATACACCTGACCCCGGTTCGGGCGATACGATTACGATTCGTCGAGGGCTTTTGTCGCCGGATGAACTCCGTGCGGTTCAGGAACTGTGGCCGCCAGTCCTGGAAATCCTGCAAATTATCCCGTTCACCGATTGGACGCCGGTTCGCAGGATGGTAGAAGCATGGGTATATCCAGGCCGGTTCAACATCCGCATCTCATCTGAAGCGTCCGAGGCGACGCGGGCCTTTGCCGTGAGGCTTTTGCGTGACTTTGTCCCGCTCATCGAATCACATCCGGGCCTTTGCCACTGGGCGAAGGGAATCTCTGGGCATCTGATGCTGGATTTTGAAATCCCTTCAGATGAGGCGTTCGAGACTCTCTATCCTTTGGAGGATGCTCACGATGTTGACGATTGGAGGTCTGTACAAAATCAGCAAAGCCAAGCGGTGAGTGAGATTGCGCACACTTGGGCGCAGCTTGACCCGACCAGAGTTGTTCAAGACCTGGTGTGGATTGAGACCGAAGCACGTTTAGCGGACATTAATTGGCCACGTTGGACGCCATTCCTGTGCCGTGAGCTTGCTGAAAGCACGGCGCGACCTCACCTATGGGTGCAATTAATGTTGGACACCGATTTGTCAGGTGATCTTGTCGCGCCGTTTTTGCGCCAAGCTATCAGAGAATCTGCACCTGGGTGGAAAGGTTTGGTTGCCAGTTGTCTTGACCGATCTGTGTTCCAGTCGGCTGCGATTTCCTTGATTTTGACACATCCGGCTCCTCCAGAGGATTTGCTGTCCCGGGTACTGACGGCATTGGAGGGCTGTGCTGAACTGGTAAAAATCCACTGTGTTCGAAACGAGGTTTCAGTTGAGGTACTCAAACGGTTGCTATGTCACCAGGATAAAGCGATTGTAGCGGCTGCCGTAGCTGGCGAGTGGAATGCGGATCCAGCGGAATCTGTGCGCGAGGCTGTACTTGAGGAGTGGGAAGCGGCTGTGATCACTGATATAGCAGAGGACTTTTGGCTCAGTAAGATATTTGAGAAACACCCCTCGCTAGCTTACCCTTGGTTGCAGGCACGCCTCGCCGAAGGATTCCCCTTGATCTTTACTCACAGGTACGAAAGAGCGATCCAGGCGGCAACTAGCGTCTTGAATACTGAGACCCGTAGCCGTCTGTTACATCAGCTACCTGATACTTATGCGATGACCGAACTGGTGGTCTACCTTATCGGCGAAGACCTCGGTGTGTATAGGGAGTTTCTAAACAGCGAGCGGTACAAGTCTTGGCATTTAGCACCCTTATCGAGGCCTCCAGAGGGTATCTGGGTTGAAATGGCAAAGTTGGCGTTAGACGCGGGGTATAGTAGTTCGGATATTGCGGTGGCAACACGTCAGCACGTTGGCGTTTCTGTTGAATGGGGGCCAGAGTCTCAAAGATGGGCGGATTGGGTGCAGCGTTTCGAGCGCCTTTGCGAGCACGAAGACGTGCGTATCCGCGAAATCGGGCGCGTGGGACGACAACAGGCCGAAGCGATGCTTGAGAAGACACGCGAGCGTGAGCACAATGAAGCCGTGTATGGCTGGTTTTAGGAGGGCTACGTGAATAAAGACCTGGAGACTTGTGTCATTCGGTTGATGGGCAAAGCGGATCAAACCCAGGGTGCGGGCTTTGTCATTACGCCATCCCTGGTCGTCACCTGCGCCCGTGTTATGACACCGTGCGGCGCGAAGCCCAGTGAAGCTGTGTGGATTATCTTTCGCGCGGACGATGTACCCGCGGTGTTCAGGTACACTACTGGGCGCTTTGGAACCGGCGAGGAAATAACCTTCTCGCCTGGATGATAAAATGGATACCGTTGATTTTGGGAAAACAGGGCTCAAGGTCTCTCGCCTATCTTTTGGAACCGGAACGCGTGGTTGGGGACACAGGTCGGAGCAGACCGACTTGGGTCTGGATGGACTGGCAAACTTGTTGCGGCTGGCGTATGACCACGGCGTCAACTTTTGGGACTCGGCGGACGAGTACGGCTCGCATCCCCACGTCGCGAAGGCGTTGCAGGGAATACCGCGTGACGCTGTCGCAATTGCCACCAAGACCTCGTCGCGGACTCCTGGAAAAGTCACGCAGGACGTCGAACGCTTTCTGAGAGAGATGGACACCGACGTGCTCGACGCCGTACTCTTGCACTTTGTGACGCAGTCTGACTGGCCACGGCGCTGCACTGGCGCGATGGAAGCACTCTCGCGAGCCAAAGAGCAGGGTAAGGTACGGGCCGTGGGCGTTTCCTGTATTGCGCGATCTGCATCCGTAAATCCTACCCATCCGTGTCCTGCAGGAGGAACAAATGACCACTTTACCTGAATTGACCGAATCCGACGTCCGCCGCTGGACCGACGAACGCTCGTTTGGGCGCGGCCGGGGATACTTCCGAGGCGGATACATCCTCAACCCACGCCGCCAAGGGGACACGCTTGAGGCCCGCTGCCAAGGATCTCGTCCCCAGCCCTACCGCGTGGAGATCACCCTGGGGCCGGATGGTATCACCTCCGGCGAGTGCTCCTGCCCGGTGGGAGCAGGCGGCCACTGCAAACACGGTGTCGCCCTGCTCCTCACCTGGCTGCATCAGCCCGATGCTTTCCTGGCGGTCGAGGACGTGGAGACGAACCTGGAGCGGCGCAGCAAGGCCGAACTCGTCGCCCTCATTCGCCGGATGCTGGACCGCTACCCCGATTTAGAAACGCTGTTGGAATTGCCCATCGTCAGCGAGGGGGAACCGCCGCCCGTGGACGCGGACGTCATCCGTCGGCAGGCGGGCAACGCCTTCGCCGGCATCGGCTACGACGACTGGGGAGCGACCTACGGCATCGCCCAGCAACTGCTGGAACTGGTCGAGATCGGCGACGATTACGCGGGGCGGGAAAGATGGCGCGACGCGGCGACGATTTACCAGACCGTGGCCCAGGAGACCCTGGAGCATTACGGGATGGTCCACGACGAAGAGGGGGACTTCCACCCGGTCGTCAACAGGTGTGTCGAGGGCCTGGGAGAGTGCCTGAAGGCGACGGAGGAGGAGGACGTTCAGCGGGAAGTGCTTCTACGCGCTCTGTTCGACGTCTACCGCTGGGACGTGGACTTTGGCGGCACTGATATGGGATACCAGGCCCCGTCCATCATCCTGGAGCAGGCCACGCCGGAGGAGAAGCAGCAAGTTGCCGGATGGGTGCGGGCGGCCATGCCTGCGGGTGAGTCGTGGAGTGATAACTACCAGTGCCAGGTCTATGGCGGCTTCCTGCTGAGTTTGGAGAAAGACCAGATGGACGACGAAGCCTTCCTGCGCTTATGCCGCGAGACGAAGCGATGGCGCGACTTGGTGGACCGTCTCCTCGCGCTGGGCCGGATGGAGGAGGCTGTCGCCACGACCCGTGAGGTGGGCGACTACGAACTACTCCGGCTGGCCGACGTTTTCGTCTCCCACAACCATGCCGACCTGGCCGAAGAACTGATCCGCGAGCGGGCGCCCGCTAGCCGGGACAGCCGCCTGACTGTGTGGCTAAAAGAGCAGGCACGGGAGCGGGGCGACCTGGCAGAGGCGCTGACTCTGGCGGAGACGTTGTTCTGGCAGCAGCCCGCTGTGTCGGGGTACCAGGAATTGAGAGACCTGGCCCTGCCTCTAGAGCAGTGGGATGAACTGCGGACGGCGACCCTGGCCCGTCTGGCCAATGACGAACGATACCGCCTGTTGACCGAGATTCACCTGGAGGAAGGAGAAGTAGACCGGGCATTGGAGACGGTAGGACAGGTGCGTGGTTCGACGTGGGGATGGGGCGTCGGGCAACTACTCATCCGAGTGGCTCAGGCAGCGGAGGAGAGTCGGCCACGGAAAGCGATCCGCATCTACGTGGAGCGAGCCGAACAACTCATCGCGGCTCGTGGGCGGGGCAACTACGCGGAGGCGGCCAGGTACCTGTGCCGCGTGCGCGATCTATACCACCGCCTGGACGAGCCGAAGACCTGGGAGGATTTCATCGCCGACCTGCGAGAGCAAAACCGTCGCCTGCGTGCCATGAAGGACGAACTGACCAAAGCGGGACTGTGATCTGCGAGGAGAGAATCGCCAATGTTCGAAAAGTGGAGACCTTCTAACGAACCCACCCGCTACGACGAGGCGCGGGTGGCGCAATTGGAACCAATCGAGATCGAGCTCAAGAAGCTGGGGTTGCCCCTCGTTCGCATTCGCAAGCTCAACGGTATCCTCAACGCACTCGAAATGCAGATCGAGGACGGTGGCGATAGCCCGCAGGTCAACGCCCTGCTACTAGAAGCACTGCGGGAGGGTGTCAATCACCAGGTCGACAAGCGCCGGGCCAGGGCCGCCATGCGTGCCATAGACGCCTTTCACTTTCACGAAATCAAACGCTGGAAGCAGGTGAAAGCGGGCGCCTTGCCGCCCATCGAGTTGACACCGGAGGAGCATCTCGATGACCTGATGCAGGATGGCTATGGGTTGTCGCAGGCAGGTCAAGGAACTGCCGCCTGTGACCGATGGCTGGAGGCGTGGGAGATAATCAAGCAGATGGCAACGCCCCAGATGCGCACCGTTGAGGCCTTTGATCCCGGCATGTTGCAGTCCGTGTTCAACTGGTGCTCTGATCTGGAGATAGGGCTGCATAACGCTGGCATTGACGACCCCATCTACCACGAACATCGGCTGCGCTACGCCCACGAATTCCTGGCCCAGTTCTCCGACGTGGATGCCGAGCGGCACGTCCAATTCACGCGGGCGGAGGGTGAGGCGCTGTGGAACCTGGGACGACGTGCCGAGGCTGAGGCGGTCTACGAGAAGCTGGTCGAGCGTTTCCCGGACCAAGGATGGGGATACATAGGCTGGTCCGATCATTACTGGCTTTGGGGCGCTCCTGAGCCGAAGGAGTATGAGAGGGCCGAAGCGATCCTGCAACGTGCCCTGGCGCGCCCCAACTTGCGCTATCGTGACGATGTGCTGGACCGGCTGGCGAGTTTGCACGAGGAATGGGACCGGCCGGAAAAGAAGGGGTCCCCTTCGACTTTGGACGGAACGTCCTCCTCAGGGCAAGCTCCTTACACCGCTGAATCTGTCAGCCCAGCCTCAAAACCCAAATGGGCGTCAAAGCGCAGAAAGCACAGGCGTAAGAAACGAAAGCGTTAGAATGAACTCGATACCGAAACAAAACGAACCATCTTTCACTCAACTGGTTACCCAGGTTCTAACGAACGCTGACCGGCCCCTCGCCGTGGCCGAGATCATAGCGCAGGTGGAGATGGTCCGACCGGTGAACACCCGCGACCCCAAGGGTACCATTCGAAGTGCTATCAAGAATGCCTCTCTGGCGGTCAACGTGGGTGGGCGTCCATCGCGTTACACCTGGTGGCCGCGCCATCTGGGCGACAATGCCTTTCGTCAGCCTTTGGCCGACTCGGACGTGGAGACTGGCACACTGGTGCTAAACGAGGAAGTCTGGTGTGCGCTATGGCCCGACTTTTCCGTAGTCTCCCTGCGCAGTTCGGGTGATGTGACGCTGATTCTCGCCGATGGCCCCGTACTCCAGGCCCGCGTCGAGCACCTGGTGCCCGGTCGGCGTGCCTGGGGGCTGCCT
>JAUWOI010000554.1 GCA_030612185.1 Anaerolineae bacterium | reverse complement strand
CCCGGGGGGGTGCCGGAAAGAAGCGGGCCGGAGAGGGCAACGGTAGCGTATTGGTCGGGTGGCCACTCTCCCACGGGGGGCGGCGTGCGGTGCCAGCGGGCTGGTTGGGTGCCGGGGCCGTTCCAGCGGTGGCCTTCCGCGTCCACAACGTTGATGGTGAGACCGTAGTCGGGGCCACCTGGCTGGAGTGCCCGCCAATAGGTCTTGACCTCGAACCGTTCGCCGCCAGGGACGCCCTCTTGCAGGGGCAGGGTATCGTAGCCCAGGAGGATAAACTCGTCACCGAAGGTAATCTCGGTGGGAACGTCCACGTCACGCAACCGGCCGTCCAGCAGGTTGGCGCGGCGGAGGGGGGTGTCCAGGCGGTCAATGAGGGCGAGTTTGGCAGTGAGGAGGAGGATGGAGGTGAGCAGGAGGAGCCAGTGGGAGTTCGGTATTGGGTATTGGGTATTGGGTATTGGGTATTGGGTATTGGGTATTCGGGATTCGGGTTGCGTGGTGCGCGATGGGCGGATGATGAGGGCGAGGAGGATGAGCAGGCTGAGGAGGGAGATGGCGTCGGCGAGCAGGTGGAGGGGGGTTTCGCCAAAGCGGATGCGGATGGTGTGATGGCCGGCGGGTACATCGAAGGAGATGAGGCCGTCCGGCTCGGTGGGGGCGATAGGGACGGGGTCGCCGTCCACGGTGACGCGCCAGCCGGGGTAATAGAAAGCCAAGTAGCGAGCGCGGAAGGGGACGGGGGTCTCCAGTTCAATGGTGGCGTCCACAGGGCCGTAGTCGGCGCGAAGTAAGCGGGCGCCCTCAGGCAGCGTCTCGGGTCGCAGCCGTACCGGTTCTCGTCCGGCGTTCAGATCGTCGTCCAGGGTGTGTTCAGCGGGCATTGTGCGTACCCAAACAGGGAGCAGTTCGTTGAAGAAGGTGCCGCCAAGTTCATTGGTGGTCCGCTCGTGAGCCAGCATGCCGCGTAGGGTAGGTGGCTGGGGGAGAGCGCAGTGTGGAGGATAGAGCCAGCCCAGGGAGCCGATGGTTAGTGCACTTATGATGATGGGGGGCGTGAGACGTGAGACGTGGGACGTGAAACGTGAAATGTGAAACGTCAAACGTGAAACGTGAAATGTGAGGCGTGAGACGTGAGGCGTGAGACGCGAGATTTGGTGCGTGGCGGCGCCGGCCAGGATTGCGATGCCGATGGCCGCCGGGGTGAGGAAGCGCCAGGGGAAGTGGAGGTAATGCAGGACGGGGATCAAACGCCAGATGGGCCAGGCGTAGGGCAGGGTCAACCATATGTAGCCCATTGTGACGAGACCCACCGCTGCCAGCCAGAGCCGCTGTTCCCGCCCGGCACGAAGCCAGGTCACCACGGATAGAAGGGCGAGCGCCGCTGGGAGCAGGCCGATGCCCTTGGGGAGCCAGGGATTGATCCAGGTGGGATCGGCAGCGCGGGGGGGCTCCAGCATGTAGTCGAGGGCGACGAAACTGGTGGCGTAAGGGTAATCGAGTACGCGGTCGAACTGGACGTGGGGTCGTTCCAGCACGGAGGGGAGCCAGAAGAAGGCTGCCAGACCCACTCCCAGGGCGAGGGCCAGTATGCCTCGTCCTAACCCCCTTAGTGGATAGCAGGCCAATCGTATTGGCCGTCTCGGGCTGACAACACCCGACCTGGTTGGGCTATCAACGCCCGACCTGGTTGGGCTATCAACGCCCGACTTGGTTGGGTTGACAACGCCCAACACGGTTGGGCTACTACCCTTTTTCGAGGAGCGTCCTCTATGAGGGGGAGGGGTGCGGTGGGCCAGCGCCAGCGCTACGACGGTCGCCAGCGACAGGGGGAGGAACAGGTAGGCGGAGGCGTCATGGGTGAGGAGCAGCGCCGCCTGTCCACCGGCAGCCGCCAGTAGACCCCGCCGCTGTCCATATTTCTGCCAGCGGATGAGGCCCCATAGGATCAATGCCGGAAATGCCCAGGCCAGGGCCTCGGACATGCTGGCGCGGCGGAAGTTGACGTAGGCGTGGAAAGGGATGGTGACGATAATCACGCCGGCGACCACGCCAGCCAGGTCCCCCCACCACTCCCGCACCAGCAGCCAAACTGTCCAAGCCGAAAGCAGCGTGCCGGTGACGAAGGTAGCGTTGACGGCAGCAGGCCATGCCAGCCCCAGGCGGTGGAAGAGAGCGGCAAGCAGTGGGGAGATGGGAGGGTTGAAGAGCAGCGTTGGATAGCCGAACCCCAACGCCATGTGGGGTTGCCACCGGGAATAGATGAGGCCGTGCTCGAGCAGTGCGTCGGTCTCGATGGCTCGCCAGAGGTGGAGGACGTTGTCGTAGCCGCAGGTGAAGTCGTTGGTCAGCAAGGGCTGAAGGGCTGGGATCGAGAGCAGCGTAAGGGATATGAGGCAAATGGCGAATGGCGAATGGCGGATTGTGGATTGGATTGAGGACACGAATTGTGCGCGTTTCATCTCTTCTCTCCAATCGGGACGTGGGTCAGGATAAGACGATCGTCTGGGATGGTGGTGGGGCCGGTGGCAGGCAGTCGTTCACCTGTCTCCCAGAAGTAGAGCCCTGCTTCCAGAGTGTAGTCGCCCGGCGTTGCCTGGGGGCTGATGGGGATGTCGTAGGGATCGGCGAAAACCTCGCCGGGAAGCCAACAGGTGGTCGGGGCGGTATCTCGCAGCGGCATATTATCCTGCTGTCCGGCCAGTTGGCCGTCCGGTCCAACCAGGTGAGTGAAGACGGTGTATGGTTGGGCCATCGGTTTCAAGGATTTCCAGTAGAGGGTCAGGTGAAGCACC
>JAUWOI010000329.1 GCA_030612185.1 Anaerolineae bacterium | reverse complement strand
TATCCCACGGCAGGTTATTCCAATCCATTTCATTTCTCCTTGTTGTGATTTATGTTCTTTAGAAACCAGGTTTTTCGGAAAAAACCTGGTTTCTGGTGATCAGTGGTGCGCTTTGACCGCTCCGCCGATATACACGCAGGTCAGAAGTGTAAAGATATACGCTTGCAGCAGGCCGGTAAAGATGCTGAACAGCATCATCGGCACCGGTACAAAGAGTGGCATCACGACAAACAGGACACTGATGATGATCTCCTCTCCCATGATGTTGCCGAACAGCCGGAAGGTGAGCGAAAAGGTGCGCGCAATCTCGCTGGCGATTTCTATAGGCAGCATCAAGAAGATCGGCTCGACGTAGTGCTTGAGGTAGCCCCACAGGCCGCGCGTGCGAATCCCGAAGTAGGGCACGCTAAAGAAGACGACCAACGCCATGGCCAGCGGCGTGTTGATGTCTGGCGTGGGGGATCTCAGGCCGGGGAGCAGCCCAAGCAAGTTCGCGGTGCCGATGAAAAAGGCCAGCGTGCCCACGACGGGCAAAAAGATCGCCGTGTCCTCGACACCCACCATCTCGCGGATCAACTTCTCGATGGCCTCGACGATCCACTCCAGCGCATTCTGCGCCAACCCCGGCCGCAGTTTGAGGTTGCGCCCGAGCAGGTAGGCCCCCACACCGAGCAGGAACATCATGGCCCAGGTGTAAACGACTGTTGAGGTCACTTCCAGCGAGCCAACGGTAAAGACTACGCGCGGCGCGATCTCTGCGGCGATGTCGGGTTCTTCTGCTTCTCCAGCCGCTCCCTCCAGCAGGTTACTGACTACGGCCAGGCAGATAACCAGTGCTATGAGGAACACTAGGGTGAGGGGGTTATTTATTCTTCGCATGGTTCTTACAAACCTCCAACTGCCGAAAATGCAAGGCCCTTCCCATACTCCATACTCCCTACTCCCTACTCCTTACTCCCTATTCTCGCTATACATAGCGTACAGGTTGTTAAACGCCACGGCCACGCCCATCAGCAGCAGTGAGAGGGTCCACGTGAACTCTTTGTCAAACTTGTCGTCGAGATAGCGTCCCAACAGCACGCCGCCCACGATGGGTATCACCATATTCCAGCCCAACGTGGTTGCCTGGGCAACCAGTTGCCAAAAGTTGTCGGGTTTCTCCTCTGGCTGTTTGGACGTTGGCTCAGATCGTTCGTCGTCCATCCTCTCCTCGTAGGAGATCGTAGTAGCGACTTCAGTCGCTCATTGTGGACGACTGAAGTCGTCACTACGAGCAAACCGCTCAAATCACAGTCGGCCCTAGCGGAGCCAGTTCCGCCGTCTCGCGCAGCGCCCGCTCCAGGGCCATCCGCGCCCGCGTGAATTCGATGTGGGCTTCCTGGGAAATCTGGCTCAGCCGGGCGCGGTGTCGCTCCAGCGCGTGTTCCAACACCATCAGATCCTCGCCTTTTTCGGCGGCGGCGGTCAACACCAGCACGCGGCCTGCTGGCAGAGCCTCAGAGCGCCGTTGCACTTGGATCGTGCCCTGGTACAGGGCCACGTAGTGCGTGTCTCCTTGCTGGCGATAGAGCATGATGCCGGCCACGACGTGCGCCAGAAAGGGCGCATGCCCTGGCAGGATGCCCCACCAGCCGTCGGGGAGTTGCACACGCAGCGCCTCTACGTCGGTGTTCAAGATAATCTCATCGGGAGTGATGATCTCCAATTGCATCGTTTTAGCCGTCTGAGCGCTCTCGCTTGTGCAACACGCTGCTGATGTCGCCAGCCATGTAAAAAGCCTGTTCTGGGACATCGTCCAACTTGCCCTCAATGATCATCTTGAAGCCGCGCACCGTCTCTTCGAGGGGCACAAAGACTCCCGGCTGCCCGGTGAATTCCTCGCCGACGAAAAAGGGCTGGGTGAGGAAACGTTGTGCCTTGCGCGCGCGCTGCACCAGCAGCCGATCTTCCTCCGCCAGTTCCTCGATGCCCAGGATGGCGATCACGTCGCGCAGTTCCTTGTAGCGCGTCAATATCTCGCGCACGTGCGTCGCCACCCCATAGTGCTCGTCGCCGACAATGCGCGGGTCGAGGAGGCGCGAATTTGATTCCAGCGGGTCAACGGCCGGGTAAAAGCCCTGGCTGGCCAGTTGGCGCGACAGTACCACCGTGGCGTCGAGGTGCGCAAAGGTCGAGGCGGGCGCCGGGTCGGTCAGATCGTCGGCCGGCACGTAGATCGCCTGGACGGAGGTGATAGCGCCGCTGGACGTAGAGACGATGCGTTCCTCCAGCGCACCTACTTCGGTGGCCAACGTGGGCTGGTAGCCCACGGCGCTGGTCAGTCTCCCCAACAGGGCCGATACTTCGCCACCGGCCTGTATGTAGCGAAAGATGTTATCAATAAAGAGCAATACGTCCTGATGCTCGACGTCGCGGAAGTGCTCGGCCATAGTCAGGGCCGTGAGCGCTGCTCGAAAGCGGGCCCCCGGCGGCTCGTTCATCTCCCCAAAGACCAACACGGCGTCTTTGAGCACGCCTGTGCGCTTCATCTGCAAGTAGAGTTCGTTGCCCTCACGGGTGCGTTCGCCCACGCCGGCGAAGACTGAGACGCCCCGGTGCTCGGCCGAGGTGTGGCGGATCAGTTCCATGATCAACATCGTCTTGCCCACCCCGGCGCCGCCCAGCAGGCCGATTTTGCCGCCGCGCACGTAAGGGGCCAGTAGATCAATCACCTTTAGCCCGGTGACAAAGATCTCCGTCGAGGGCTGCTGTTGAACGAAAGGGGGCGCCGGTTGGTGGATGCTCTGCATGTGCACCTCGCCCAGGACTGGCCCATCATCTATGGTTTGTCCCAGGACGTTGAACACGCGCCCTAGTGTTTCTTTCCCCACCGGCACCTGTATCTGGGCACCGGTGTCCTCGACCGTCATATTACGGCGCAGCCCGGCCGTTGGTTCCATCGCGATGCCGCGCACTGTGTGACGGTCGAGGTGTTCCAGCACCTCAATGGTGACAGTGTGCTGGTCATTGCGAACGACCAACGCGCTCAACAGAGCAGGCAACTCGTCACCCGCAAAAGAGACGTCTACCACAGGGCCGATGATGCGCACGATGGTGCCAAGCCTGGGTTGTGGTGTATTCCCCAACGCCGTCTGTTCCACGGCGGTGCGTCCCAATTGTACGCTCATAGAGTTCTTGTCAGGGCAGCGTGAATGCGTCGCGCAGTGCATGGATGGCCTCGTCCAGGCACTGGGCCTCGATCACGCAAGTGATGGTCGAGAGGGAGGTGCTGATGGCACGGATGTTGATGTTGCAATCACCCAGCGTCTTGCACATCTGGCTGGCGATGCCGCGCTGTTCGCGGAAATCAAGGCCGAAGAGGCTCACCGACGCCACTTCGGGGTTGCTGGTGACGGCTTTCCCTCCGACCTCCTCCCGTATGCGCTCAGTCACCGCCAGTGCCTGACTCAGGTCATCCCGATCCACGCACAGAACGATGTGATCCCTTTCCTCCAGGTCAATCAGATGCACGATGAGTTCGACGTTGATCCCCTGGTCGTTCAATGCAGAGAAGAGCATGCCACCTACGCCCGGGCGTGATGGGATGTCCATTATGCCAATCAGGGCCAGGTGGTCATTCTGGATCAGACCACCAGCCTGGAGTTTGCCGTTGGTCATTGTTTCACCTCCACATCGTATATATGGAAACGTAGCCGCTGCAACGCTGGGCTGGCGGTGCTCGGCGGCGGGGAAATTGTAGCACTCAGGTTAGGTGTTGTCAAGACGCTGACACTGGATGCCGGCAGCGGGAGGTTGTCAACCTCGCTTCACCGCGGGCCGACCAGTCCGGCCCCGACTGCTAACTCTTGCATCGCCTGCGTGATCGCCTGCTGCCGGGCTGTCTGTACCGCCAGCGTTAATTCATCAATCAGTCTCTCGGCGTTCTGGGTGGCTGCTTCCATAAGTTGGAATCGCGCCGAGTGCACTGCAGCGGCCGACTCCAGCAGCAGCCCGTACAGGCTGATTGCTGCCCACTGCTCGACTACACGGGCGTATAGGCTCAGCGGGTCGGTCTCAATGATTGGAGGCGGCCAGGGCAGCGTATCAGGGCCGAGTGCGGGCAACGTGGGTGGGATCAGCCGTGCCACCGTCGGCTCGTAGCGGCCCGTACCGTGATAGGCGTTGTAGACCAGGTCAACCGCGTCCAGTTCGCGTTTCTCGTAGCGCGTCAGCCACCCGTGGGTTAGATCGAATGCCAGGCGATAGTGCGGCAGCGCGGTCACCGATAGCGCGCTTGACCATGCCAGATGCCGCTCTCGTCGCTGGAAGAAACGACATACTCGAGTCCCCAACGCCATGAGTTCCACCTGCGCGCCGTCCGCCTCCTGCTCGGCCAGGTATGACTCGGCGCGCTTGACGACTGCCGCGTTGAATCGGCCACACAGCCCGCGTTCGCTCCCGACCACTACGGCCCCGATTTGCATCCCCCCCTCTTTCCCCCCCAATGGGGGGGATGAAAGGGGGGAGCGTGCGGTGCGCCGATCGGCTGGCAGATGAGGCAGCAATGCGGGTAACATGGCCGCCAACCGCTCCTCGTAACGGCGCATGCTATCTTTCCGCTTAAGCGCCGCCCGCCAACTCCCCAACGAGACGGTACGCAGGGCACTCAGGATGGGCTCGACGGTGCAGATGTTGTCGAGGCGCTTCTCGGCGCGCTCCAGATCTTCCATACTCTTATCCGTTTTTCCCTTTAAGCCGGGCTGTGCAACAGCAATTCCCGTTTTGGCGTCAAGATCTGACAGGTTTCCACGAATTTCGTCATAGGTAAAAACCTGTCAGGTCTGATCATACCGGGAATTGCTGGCTGCGCAATAGTCGGTGATCACGGCTGTCAATGTCTCTCTTGTCTCCTCGCTCAGTTCGCCGGTGCGATTGATCTGGTGGCCAATCTCAGCGTGCTTGGCCTCGAAGCGGGTCAGGAGCCCGCTTTCAAAGGCGGTCACGTCTTCGAGCGCGACGTCGTCGAGAGCCCCCTCGATGGCTGCCAGCAGAACCACGACCTGCGCAGCCAGCGAGAGCGGTTGGTGAGCGGGTTGCCTGAGCACGGCCCGCAAGCGCTCGCCGCGCCGGATCTGGCGCTGTGTGGCTTCGTCTACCTCGATGCCGAAGCGAGCAAAGCGGGCCACCTCTTCGAACTGCGCCAGTTGCAGCCGCAGGTGGCGTGCCACGGCGCGCATCGCCGCTGTCTGCGACGTCCCGCCCACGCGCGATACTGACTGCCCCACGTTCACCGCGGGCTTCACTCCATGGTTGAAGAGGTCAGAATCGAGCACAATACGCATGTCAGTGGCACAGATCAAGTTAGTGGGGATGTAAGCGACGAGGTTGCCGCGCCGCGTCTCTACGATAGGCAGCGCTGTCAACGAGCCGCCACCTGCCCCCCCTCTTTCCCCCCCAACTGTTGGGGGGGATGTCGCCCCCTCTCTTCCCCCCAATGGGGGAGATGTCTCCCCCCTCTCCCCC
>JAUWOI010000510.1 GCA_030612185.1 Anaerolineae bacterium | reverse complement strand
CATCCCACTTCCATCTCGTGGCTTGCTTGGCCACCAGATCTAAGAACCGGCCCCGCCAGGGCTCATCCAGGGAAAACAGATCTTCGGTAAGCGCCTTGACTCTTTCTTCCACGATAAACCTTACCCCTTTCCCCACCCCGTTACATCCCAGATGCCTAGTACGCCAAATGCACGTGAAAACTGGGAGATCGCATCACCGCCGCGCCTTGATTGCCTGACTCGTCGTGAAACACGACCAGAGGCCAGCGGAGGACCATCGTCCTCCACTGGCACAGACTCCCAGTTCAAAGTGAGTGTAGCCCCTGGCTCCATCCCCCCTACAGCACGACCATGCCTCAGGTCGCCTCGGGGGTTACGAGCACGAAGCCACCCCCACACCGGAGATGTGATGTTGTATTAAGCCCCAACGAATCCTGGCTGGCAGAGTGCCCCGGCGAAAGTCTCCAGTGTATTCGCCTTCACCGCCAGCACAACCTGCTGCTCCGCTTCTGTGAGGTTGAGAGTGGTCAGCACCTCGCGGCGGCGGCCGTTGAGCAACCGCTTGCAGAAAGTGGAATCAGTGAGGGCCATCCAGACCAACTCGTCAATCTTACGTGTGGGCATCTTTACCCCCCATCACTGCCACCGCCGTCATAATAGCACAGCACTGCCCGCCCAGACAGTCCCGCCGCGCCAGGTGCCACAGGGCCAAGACCCAACACCAGAAGCATCACCAAGGTCATCAACACCAGACCCAACTTACTGCGTTCGTTCTTCATTGCTCGCCCTCCTTCCCTTATCGAACTTGATGTTATGATAACATAGGCCTCTTAACAAACCTCTTAACAACAAGCCTGTTTTTCGCATTTTCCGACTAAAGAAAGCACCAGACAAACGAAAAGGCTGCCTTGGGGGCAGCCTCCACAGATCAGGTTTAGATTCTGGGGAATACCTGGAACGATGAGCTCAGTCTGGATTCTCTCTGGCGATCCGCTCGTATAATCTCTTTGTCTCAATCGAAGGTTCGACATTCAACTCCCGCCTGAGAATCTCCTGGCAACGGTGGTATTGAGCCAGCGCCTCGGAACGCCTGCCCACCTCGGCGTGGCAGTGCATGCGGCGCTGGTGGACGTCCTCGCGCAGTTCGTCCCCCTCCAGGGCTCGCCTGTACCAGCCGAGCGCCCCTGCAAACTCTCTCCGCGCCTCGTGGCACCGCCCCATCCCAATCAATGCCTCAATGTACATCTCCCGGCACGCCTCCCGCTTCGGCACGCACCACACCCGCTCCACCTCGGGCAGGAAATCCCCCTGGTAGAGCGCGATCGCGCGCTGCCACAGGTCTCCCGTCCGCCAGTCCTGGGGCGGCAGGAGTCGCGCCCGCTCGACTAGCGCCTCGAACTCTTCGACGTCGAACCAGTAATCTACGTCGCCCAGCCGATATCGTCCCCCCTCCACCACCACGGCGTCGGCGCCCACGGCGCGGCGCATCCGGTGGAGCGTGGTGTGGAAACTATACGTCATCTTTTTCGTAGACAACTCGGGCCAGAAGACCACCCCGATGGCGCCCCGCTCCAGGGGTCCGTGTAGGAGAATGTAGAAGAATAATTCCTTGGCCATCGCCGCCTGCCACTCGGACGACGAAACAGGGCGCCCATCGCGGACGACCTGCCCCTCACCGAAGGCGTAGATCTCCAGGCGACTCACCGCACCTTCCTCCGCTCCTGCATCTCCTTGCACCAACTCTTCCCCGAAGGCCCTCAAATGCCCGATCTTCTCAGCGACGGCACGGCAGGCAGTGACGCCCTCGGCAACACCGAGTCTCAAAAGTTCCTCAGCGTGCTGCCCCTCCACGACCGCAAACTGGTCTGTGCCGATCTCGTCCGCCAGGTCCATCGCCCGGCGCAACTCCGCAACGGCCTGCGGCTTATCCCCAGCCAGAAAGTGGGCCTTGGCCAGCAGGAACCAGGCCCGGGTCAACTCGCGCTTCGCCCCCCGCTGCTCCAGGAAATGCACAGCCTCGGAGAGGAAACGGAACCCCGTTTCGACCTCGCCACTTTCGGCCAACGTGATCCCCTCGGCCACAGGCAGCAGCCCGCGCTCCCCGAAATCCAATCCCTTTTCCCTGGCCAACCGGCGCGCCTGCCCCAACACAGCGAGTGCCCGCGCGTGCTCCCCCTGCCAGCGGTACATGTCCGCCCGCGCCGTCAGGACTCGGACAGCCATGCCCGGCCTGCTCTCCCGCGCGATCTGCCAGGCGGCATTGTAAAAGGATGCGGCACGTTGGTAGGCTCCAATGTCCCGGTAGATGCTGGCCATCCCGTCTGAGATGTTGGCCTGGCCACGTAGATCGTTCCCACGACGCGCTGCCGCCAGCCCCTCCTCGTACAGCGCCAGCGCCTCCCGATACTCCCCTCGATCATAGTGGAGCATGCCCAAGTTATTGAGTACCCCGGCCAGTTGTGTGGGCGATCCCAGCCGCCGTCCGATGGCCAGTGCCTCATTCAGGCAGGCGGCCGCCTCCTCGAAGCGCCCATGAGGAGCAAACGCGAGCGTCAAATCCTGCAGTAGGTTGACCACGTCGTAGGGGCTGCCGACCTGCCGGTACAATACCAACGCATCTTGCAGTTTGGTCACCCCCTCAGCGAGGCGACCAAGCCCGACGTAGGCTCTCCCAATATGCCGCTGCGCCTGCGCCCGCTCCAATGTCTCGTCCTGGCCCAGCATATCCAATGCCGTCTGTGCCTCTGCAATGGCGTCCTCGTAGCGGCCTTCGAAGAAACCCAGCAACGCGCGCTGGTTGTGCGCCTTGGCTAGACGGGTCATATCTCTCCTGGCGGCGAACCCGGCCTCGGCGTGGGCCAGCGCCTGCCACGCCCGCTCGTAGTCGTAGCGGTCGGTGAGCACCCTGCTCTGATAGAGCGACAGCCATGGAGCCTGGGCTCTGGCTTCCTCGGGCAGTTCCTCCGCCCAGCGCAGGAGCGTCTCGACCCGCCCCCGCGTGAACCACTCCATCGCCACCCGCTCCATCAGCGCCGTCGCGTCCGAGTAGTCCTCGCCAGCCAGGTAGTGATATACCGCCTCCTCAACGTCATCATCCCGCTCGAATCGCTTCGCGGCGCGCAGGTGGAGTTCGGCGTAGCGGGTCGAGTCGCGCTGGCGCAACTGCTCGTGCAGGAAGTCGCGGAACAGATTGTGGTAGCGATAGGTCGCCGCGCCCCCTTTCCCAAAACGGGTGACGAAGAGATTGCGCCGCTCCACCTCCGCCAGCAGAGCACGCGGGTCCCTGATCTGCAGCACCTGGCGGCACAGCCGTGGCGACATCTCACGCAGCACAGCCGAGATGCGCAGAAAATGCTGGACGTCGGGCGACTGCCGGTTCAATACCTCACTGGCCAGGTAG
>JAUWOI010000418.1 GCA_030612185.1 Anaerolineae bacterium | reverse complement strand
GCTCCAGCCCGAACTCGCGAGCCGCTTCCAACAAGACGTAGGTGCCATAGACGTCGGTCTTGATAAAGGCGTCGGGGTCCATAATGGATCTATCTACATGTGATTCGGCAGCGAAATTCACAACGGTGTCCACGTCGTAGGTGCGGATTGTCTCTCGCACCTTCGCCGCGTCGCAGATGTCGCCCCGCACGAAAGCGTAACAGTCGGTGAGCCGTTCGGCCACGTCCTTGAGGTTATCCAGATTCCCGGCGTAGGTCAGTTTGTCGTAGACGACGACGTAGTAGTCGGGATACTTCTCCAACACGTAGCGAACGAAGTTGGAGCCGATGAAGCCAGCCCCGCCGGTGACCATCAGATTATGCACAACATGCCTCCCCGTATGAAATTCGCAATTCGCAATTCGCAATTCGCTTTGGCTATTCTACCACAACCGGCGAGCGCGGCAACCTTGACTTGCGCCGCAAAGATGTTATCATTGTGCTACATTCCCCACCTGCGAAAGGTTTGGCAGATGTACATCGAACCACGACGGAGGAAAAGGCGTAGTTCGTCTCTGTGGCGTGTGCTGATTCTACTGCTGCTGATCGGTGCCAGCATTTACGTCTATATCCAGATCAGGCAGCAGCAGGTTGAGATCCCCTTTGTCCCCACTCCTACGCCCACGCGCTCGGCGCTCTCCTACGTTTCCGAAGCGGAGGAGTTGTACTTGCAGGGCAAGTTGTCAGGGGCCATCGTTGCCTACGAGCAGGCTGTCGCGCTTGATCCCGGCGATGTGCTTTTGCACATCTCGTTGGCGCGGCTGCTGGCTCTGGAGGGGCGGACTACCGAAGCGGTGCAGTGTGCCAAACAGGCGGTTGAGATGGCGCCGGAGAACGTGCGTGCGTGGGCTGTTCTGGGAATGGTCTATGACTGGAACGGCAATGTGCCGGAGGCGATTAGCGCCTGCAAGCATGCCATCGAACTCGATCCCACGTACGCCGAGGGGTATGCCTACCTGGCCGAGGCCTACGCCGACGCCGGGCGCTGGGCAGAAGCAACGGAGACTGCTGAGATTGCTCTGCAATTGGACGACCGCAGCGTGGACGTGCATCGTAACTACGGCTACGTGTTGGAGATGCAGGGGAACTATTGGGGCGCGGTGGAGGCCTACGAACGGGCGCTGGAGGTCCATCCCTACCTGGCTTACATCTACATCGCCGTTGGCAAGAACTACGGCGCGTTGGGCGATTACGACGCGGCGATGCGCAGTTTCCGGCGCGCTGTTGAGGTTAACCCGGACAGTGTAGAGGCTTACTACATACTGGGGCAGGCATATTATGACATCGGAGAGTACGAACAAGCCGAGACGTATCTCAAGCAGGCGATAGAGGTTGATTCTGGGTTTGGGCCGGCATTCGGCCACCTGGCCTTCACCTATTGGAGACGCCGTAACTATGAGGCGGCTATCGAGAATCTTGAGCCGGCCATTGAGTTGGAATTCATCGCTGCACGGCAGGAGGCCAGGACGTTCTATGTCACCGTCGAGGACCGGGGCAGCGATACCACCAGGCCGTCAGTGGACGTGGTGATGCGCGGTGACTTCGTACCGGCGTCGGCGGGCAACCGGGACACGCTGCGGGCCACCCTGACGGTGCAGGAGGACGACGAGACGTGGGCTAATGGTCGTGGCACAGTGACGTTCGACACGCTAACAGGGAAGTACACGGTGGAGTTGGTGGGACTGCCCAGGCCGAGATACAATCAGGTGTACGTGGGATGGTTTGAAGGGGTAAACACACTTTCGGGTGATCCGTTGAGCACCGGCCCGCTCAGGTTGGAGACTGATGGAAGCGTGGAGGTGGAACTTGAGGCCGCGTGGGTCGAGGGGCCTGCGGTTGACTATTTCTATACGCTGGGGCTGGCCTATTTCTACATGGCCGAGTGCGATAAATCGTATTCCCTGTTCGATGCGGCGCTGCAGATAAGCCCCGAGGAGCCGAATGCGCTGGAAGGTATCCGACTGTGCCAGGCGGCGGAGGCGGGAAATGACCAATGACCAATGACTAATGACCAATGGCGAATGGCCAGTTGGGACGAAAGTAGGTCGGATTTGCTATCCGATCCTGCGGCGGTTAGCAAAACCGCCCTACTATACCCTAGGGCAAACGCATTTATCCACTTGCTCGGCCTGGATTGTCAAATCCAGGCCACAAAGAGGCCAAATCCGCGCAATTTAGCCCGTGCAGTCGCTGGATCTGGCGATCCAGCAAGAGCAAAACGGATCTATAATTATAAATGCGTTCGCCGGAGACTATCCCCTTGGATGGGTGACGAGCGTCCTATTCTCGGGTATGCTTTTCCTGAGCCGGAGTGCGGGAATAGGCAGACAGGGCGGTCTCAAACACCGCTGAGGGCGACCTCGTGTGGGTTCGATTCCCACCTCCGGCATCTAGCCCAATCAGGGCCGGGCTGAAGGCCCATCGCGGCGTCTACGGGCAGGGTATGTGTCCCCAAGCGCCGCGTTTTTGATGTGAAGATGAAATGAACAAGTGGGTGCGGAAATGGGTCATGCGGGCTGCCGCCGGCGCGGTCGTAGGACTGGCGATAGGATGCGCTATTGGTTGGTGGCTCTGGCCGGTGCAGTACACAAACACCGCGCCAATTGTCCTACGCCATGACTACCGCGACGACTACGTCGTGATGGTCGCCACCGCCTACGAGGTCGAGGAAGACCTGGAACAGGCTCGGGAGCGACTGAGACTGCTCGACGCAGAGGAGCCGGCTGCGCCCGTGGTCGAACTGGCGGAACGGCTCATCGAAGCGGGCGGCAGTGCTGAGGACATCGCCCGCCTGGCCCATCTGGCCTGGAGGCTTGGGGCCACCACTTCGACGCTGGCCCCGTATCTGGAGGGCTCGCCGTGAGCCATCTGTTTGCACGACAGGGCTCACGCCGGGCAGCCCCAATCATCGGGCTGGTGATCGGGCTGGCGCTGGGCCTGGTGTACACCTGGACCATCGCTCCCGCCGAACCCGTCAACACGTACCCGGCGTTGCTGCGCACCGACTATCGCTGGGACTGGATACGCCTGGCGGCGCTCTCCTACGTGGCCGACGACGACCTGGAGCGGGCACGCGCACGACTGGACGGGCTCGATCAGGAGGACGTGGCTGGTGCAATACGGGCGCTGATCGAGGAGCGCGCCGCCGCCGGTCGCCCCGCCGATACGCTGCGTCGTCTGACCGCTCTGGCCGACGTGCTGGATGTGCATACCCCGGCGATGTTGGTCTACCTGCATACCCCGACGCTGTCGCCCTATCCCACCCCTACCTTATCCCCTTCCTCCACTCCCACACTCTCTCCCACTGCCCCCCGCACCCCCACTCCGACACTTCCCCGCGTCTCCATTCCTACACTCTCCCCTACCCCTACCCCCAAGCCGACTCGCACACCTCGTCCATCCACGCCTACGCCGACACCCCCGCCCCCTTTCCAGTTGATCCTGCAGGAGCAGATATGCGAGCCGGGGCAAGTGCCACACATTGAGGTCGTGGTGAGGGACGAGCACGGCATAGGGTTGGATGGCGTGGTGGTCTGGCTGATGTGGCCTGGTGGGGCCGATCGCGCCGTGACTGGCCTCAAGCCCCAGCATGGAGCAGGATACGCGGACTTTTACGTCGAACCGGGCGTGTCGGGATCTGTAAACTACGCCCTCGGCATCGGCGAACTGGGCCTGCCGCTGGTCACCGACCTGCGCATCGAGTTCTGCCCCGCCCGAAAAGGTAAGGAGCCATTGCTGGGGTCCTGGCGCATCGTGCTGGAACAGTAGCCGCTTGTGACCGAGTAGATAAGTGGGGGGTTCAGGTAGATGCTCAAGAGCGAGTGAGCGTGACGTCCCCCGCCACCAGGCGGTGCAGCGTCCCATCCGGGGTGCGCAGCAAGAGTGGGCCGTCCTCGTCAACAGATTCGGCTACGCCAGTGAGCACCCCTGCGTGAGTGATCGCCTTCACCGGCCGGCCTAGCGTCGCCAGCCGGGCGGCCCATTCCTGGTGTGGACTCTCGCCAGCCTGCAGCGCCGCGTACCGGTGCTCGACCCCGGACAGGAGTGCGACCAGCAACGTTGCCCGGTCTACCTGCCGTCCCACCTCGGCCAGGATGCTGGTGGCATCGGGAGCCAGAGCAGGTAACATCTCCGGCTCCACATTCACGTTGATGCCGATGCCGACCACCACGAACTCCAGCCGCTCCCCCATTATCCCTGTCTCCGTCAGCACCCCCGCCAACTTCCTCCAGTTTTGGGCTTTGGGCTTTGGGCTGTGGGGTTTGCCCACGCAGTCATTGGGCCAGGTGCGCC
>JAUWOI010000026.1 GCA_030612185.1 Anaerolineae bacterium | reverse complement strand
GGGGGCAGATGTGGACGCTGATGGCTCCTTCCGTCTGCATGGTAAGCGGTTGCGCGGGGCCGACATTTTACTGGATGAGGCCAGCGTCACTGCCACTGAGAGTGCCATCATGGCGGCGACGCTCGCCAGCGGCACGACCGTCATCCGTAATGCGGCCTGTGAACCCCACGTACAGGACTTGTGCCATATGTTGTGCCGGCTTGGGGCGCAGATCGAGAACGTTGGCTCCAACCCACTCCCCATCCCCGGGGTGGAGCGGCTGGGCGGCGGGGAGTACACCCTCGGCCCGGACTACATGGAGGTGGGGAGTTACATCGCCCTGGCGGCGGTGACCGGTGGCGAACTGCTCATCAAAAACGGTGCCCCCGAGCATCTGCGCATGGTCAGCCTGGTGTTCGAGCGACTGGGGGTGCGGTTTGAGGCCCGGGGTAACGACGTCTTTGTGCCTGCCGAGCAGCCCCTCACCATCGTCTCGGATATCGGCGGGACTATTCCCTCCATCGCCGATGCTCCCTGGCCAGGTTTCCCCGCTGATCTGATGAGCATCGCTATTGTCCTGGCCTCCCAGGCCCGAGGCACCGTGTTGATCCACGACAAGATGTTTGAGAGCCGCCTCTACTTCGTGGACAAACTGATCGCGATGGGGGCACGTATCATCGTCTGTGATCCTCACCGGTGCGTGGTGCAGGGTCCATCGCCACTGCACGGCGACGAGGTGGAGAGTCCCGACATCCGCGCTGGCATGGCGCTCCTCATCGCGGCCCTCTGTGCCGAGGGGCAGAGCAGCATCCGCAATATCCGGCAAATTGACCGGGGCTACGAGCGGGCGGACGAGAAACTGCGCCGGCTGGGGGCCAAAATTCAGCGCGTCTCTACCTGTTCCGACTAAGGCACAATATAGGTATCCACCACGTTTCCCGCCGCATCGCGCAGCGTGATCAGTTCCCCCCCGCTCCAAGCCGGGGCCACGCGACCCCAGTACAGGTCACTGGGCGTGGGGTTGCCCGCAGCCGAGTGCACACGCACCTCCGCGTCGGTGAAGAGAGTGAGCGCTGGAAAGGTGAAGGTATTGCCCTCTGCGTCGGACAGCGTCCATCTCTCCAGGCTTGCCGCTCCGCCCCGGTTGCGCACGATCACCACCTCAGCCGCCAGATCGCCGGAGCCTAATACCTGGCCGATCTCAACCAACGGCGGGCCGGAAGGGGTGGGAGTGTGCGGTGGGGTGGGGAGCGGCACTGCCGGAGGGGAGGGCTCAAGTGACGCTTCGGCAGGTGGGTCAGTGGTCGAGGTGATGGTGGGGGTGACCGGGACGACAAGTGTCTGGCCGACGTGGAGCACGTTGGGGTCGGCGAGGCCGTTGGCGGCCATCAGATCCTCAACGGAGATGCCGTAAGCCTGAGCGATGGCCCCCAGCGTGTCCCCTGACTGAACGGTGTACTCTGGTGGGGCCGGTGGGGTGAGGGAGGCGGCAGCCGGCACGTGTGGGGTGCTCGCTGCCTCCTCGGTGACCGGGGGCCTGGGCATGGGTGTAGGAGTGACGGAATCCTGAGCGCGGTTCCATAAGAGCAGGATGGTCAGCACAACTGCTGCCGAGATGATGACGTTGACCCCGATGACGATGGCCCAGGTGCGTGCGCGCATATCTCAGATGATCTCCCTGCCTTCTGCGTAGGATACCGCTATTCTATCACAGGTCAACGAAAAGGCGAAATTGCGGCATGCATCCCGGCGATCCCCGTGCCGGTTGTTCGTGCGCCGGGTGACATTGTAGCACATAGCACAGCCGATTGCCAGCCAGCACGTGGCCTGTGGTGGTGACGCTCCCCCACCTGCGGTGAGGGCTTCAGGGTGAGCATTCGCCGTTGCCAAACGCGCGAGATTATGCTACACTACAATCAACTTACCTGGGGGTACGTATTATGTCCACACTACTTTTGAAACACGCCGACCTGCTGGCGACGATGGGTGACGACCGGCGGCGCATCCCCGATGGCGGCCTGTTCGTGCGCGGCAGCGTCATTGAGCAGGTGGGACCGACTGCCGAACTGCCCGCCGAGGCCGACCGCATCCTCAACGCCCGGGGGATGATCGTCCTGCCGGGGCTGGTTAATACTCACCACCACCTCTACCAGACCTTGACCCGCGCCGTGCCTGCTGCGCAGGACGCCACGTTGTTTCAGTGGCTCAAGACTCTCTACCCCATCTGGGCCAGGTTGACCTCGGAGGCTGTCTACACCAGTGCGCTGGTGGGATTGGCCGAACTGATGCTCTCCGGTTGCACCACCGCGTCCGACCACCTCTACATCTACCCCCCTGAGAATGACTACCGCATTGACGACGAGATCCGGGCGGCGCAGGAGATCGGCATCCGTTTCCACGCCTGCCGGGGCTCGATGAGCCTGGGGGAGAGCAAAGGGGGCCTCCCGCCGGATAGCGTGGTTGAGGATGAAGATTTTATCCTCAAGGACACTCGACGGGTCATCGAGACCTATCATGACCCACAGCCCTACGCAATGTTGCGCATCGTCGTCGCGCCGTGCTCTCCTTTCTCCGTTACGCCGGACCTGATGCGAGAGGCTGCAACGCTGGCGCGCTCTTATGGTGTGCATCTACACACCCACCTGGCGGAGACGCTGGACGAGGAGCAGTTCTGCTTGCGTAAGTTTGGTCACCGGCCAGTGGGGTACGCCGAAGAGTTGGGCTGGATCGGGGGCGACGTTTGGCATGCTCATGGCGTGCACTTGAACGAGCAGGAGATCGCTCTGTTCGCCCGGACGGGTACGGGGGTCTGTCACTGCCCCAGTTCCAACATGCGATTGGCCTCCGGCATTGCCCCGGTGCGGGCCTACCTGGATGCGGGAGTCAGGGTGGGGCTGGGGGTGGATGGCTCGGCCAGTAACGACTCCTCTCACCTGCTGGCCGAGGCGCGGATGGCGCTGCTCTTGCAGCGGGTATCGGGCGATCCGGCGGGCCTCTCGGCCGAGGAGGCGCTGCGGCTGGCGACGGTGGGCGGCGCGCAGGTGCTGGGCCGGGACGATATCGGCGAACTTTCGCCGGGCAAAGCCGCCGACTTCATCGGCCTCCGTCTGAACCGGCTGGACTACGCCGGCGCGCTCCACGACCCGCTGGCGGCACTCGTCTTCTGCACCCCGCAGCGGGTGGATCTCTCCGTGATCAACGGGCGCGTGGTCGTGGAAGAGGGCCACCTCCTGACGGTGGACCTGGGGCCGGTGGTCGAGCGGCACAACCTGATAGCACGGGAATTGGTGAGATGAGTTTATCGGATGGTTTCATGGAAGATGCCATCAACGTCCTCAGAGAGCACCTCGGTTCCGACCTGGTGGCGGGAGGCTCCGGCGGCATTGCCCAGGCCTTTGAGCGGCTCGACCTGACCGACAACGAGGGTTCGCTGTGGTGGACGTTGCAGACTGAACTGGGGCACTGTCCCATTGGCAACGGTGAGGCGTTGGTACGCGCCGTCCTCACCCGCGCCAACTCTGACCAGATTCAGAGTGTGCAAGAGCAGGCCACCCCCAAGGCGTTGCAGCATCTACTGGATGACCTCGACCTGACCGATCCGGCCCCCGAAGCCTTACGCTCGCTGGGCCGCACCCTCTTTAGTGAAACCGAGGTGAGCGGTCGGGTGCTCAACCCGGGCCTGATCCTGCGTGAACTCTTTACCCTGCAGGAGGCACTGGACGCCCATGTGCCCGGCACTGTTCCCCGTGAGGCGACGGTACGCCTGGCCGTGGAGACACTCGACTCCGCCCGGCAGCCTCACATCGCTGCCTTGCGGGACGCCCTGCGTACCGGTGACGTCGCCGCCGACGAATTGGATCACGAACTCGGTTTGCAACTACTGGCCCACTACAACAGCGCCTGCGATGATGGCTGCCCGGTCTGTCTGAGCGCCGACAGTGACGTGGAGCACTATTACCTGGCTCCACTGCTCAACTCGCGCCGCGCGCTGAAGAAGCTACGCGAGGTTCTTCTCAGCAGTATGCCCCGGGGTGATTGCCTGACCGCCCTGTCCGATAACCTGGTGGCTCAAGAGCCGGTGCAGGTGGAGGCCAACCCCGGCGGCCTCGGCGACTGCCTGGACCTTTCGTTGGGGATCGGTGTGGTCAGCGAGGTGGATGAGACCGGGCAGGTGCGGGGCGGGTCTGCTGTGGCGGTGGACGCCGACCGCGCCCGCGACTTTATCGCCGACGGCGACTGGGAGCGACGTTGGGGCAGCGACAAGCGCAAGCCCTACGAGACACCCGGCGGCGTGCGCGTCCGCTCGCGGGCCGAATACATCATCGCCACCAAACTGGAGGCGGCGGGCATCCCGTTTGAGTATGAGCCGCGTTTGCTGTATAATGATGGTGAGGGCCGAACCCGCTTCATCCATCCCGACTTTTACCTGTACGAACACGATCTATACATGGAATATTGGGGGCGTGATGACCCAGAGTACGTCGAGTCGCGGCGGTTCAAGGAGCGGGTGTACGAGCGGCTGGCGGCCCAGCGGGGCGTCCGTGTGCTGCACCTGGAGGCGGGGGATGTGGAGAATGATGTGTTTGTGGGGAAGGTACAGGCAGTGATTGGCAACAATGATACGAGGTGAACCGATGATGGATGTTCACGACCGCTACTTGAGGGGCATCAGCGATCTCTTACAAGCACTGGAACCGGCAGATGAAGACTATTTGACTGTCCTCACGCTCCAGGGGCGACTGGCTCAAGCCATCTCTGAGATACGACAGTATGGTCCCACCGACAGTGCCCGCGCCGAGGTCGCACGGGTGACAACAGAACTTGACCGGATAAGTCTGGACAAACTGCGTCAATCGTTTTGCAGTCTCTGTGGAATCCCCGAGGAACCCTCAGCACAGCCCAAGATACTGGAAAACCTGCCCCCGCGTCCCTTCTTTGTCGGCCGCCAACGGGAACTACGGTTGCTTCACGAATACCTGAGTCCCGAAGAGCGTGTGGCACTCATTTCTGTCGATGGAATTGGGGGAATCGGAAAAACCACACTTGTTCAGGAAATCGCGCACCAGTTGGTAGAAGAACGATCTTTCCAGGCGGTTATATGGGCCACAGCTAAAAGGTATAGCCTGGGGGCATCAGGCATCGTGGAAGAACAACCAGACTTTACCTCTCTTAATCAACTACTGGGTATCATTGCGCGAGTCCTCCATCGGCCTCCTTCCGAAGCCAAGCCGGGGCTCATCCGCCAGGCTCTATCAGACATCCGCAGCCTTGTTGTTGTAGACAACTTTGAGACTGTTCAGGATAACAAACGAACCTTCGAATTCCTTCGCAAACTACCAGGCAACAGCAAGGCCCTGGTCACAAACCGCCATCGCCCTGCCGCCCAGATTCGAAGTGGGGAATTGGTTCTTCCGCTTAAGGGCTTGGAGAAGCGAGATGCTTTTGAACTGCTACGCAATGCCGGTCGCACTATTCCTCCCCCACTTTCTACTGCGGATGAGTCTCTGCTAGAGACGATTTACGAACGAACCCATGGGAATCCCCTGGCGATGGAGTGGTTGGTCGCACAAATAGAACGTGGACAGGCGGTACAGCGGATTCTACAGCGTCTGGGGCAGCCCAAGGCAAACGATCTGTACAGGTTTATCTTTGAGGATTCTTGCTCCAATCTGAGTGAAAACGCCAAAAAGGCCCTCTGGGCCATAGCTGCCATCGACAATCCAACAGTCGAGAGCCAGGTCTGCTACGTTGCAGCCATGTCTCCAGGCGAGTACGAACGTGTGGTCGATGAGTTGATAGGGACATCTCTGGTGGTTTTTGACCATCTCATAGGACGCTACAGCATCCTTGACATGACCCGCGAATACGTGATTGCACTGATGGGACGTGAGCTGGAAGAATGGTCGCAACGAGCTATTGAATGGGAGACCCAAGTCCGCTTCGACCAATTGGACGAGACAGCGCAGGAGGCGTTTCAGCTATTAGTCCGGAGTGATAAACCAGTGCCTCTGCCCACACTCGCGACCTGGCTGGGTGGCATTGGTGCAAACGTGTTGGATCATCTCGTCACATCTCTGCGGGAGGCTGGACTCGCTACCCTTGACGAGGCCTTGCAGATGATAACCCTTGCTCCCCAGGTACGTGATTCTTGGCAAGCTGAACTTGCCGGAAGCGGTGCGATTGCTCAGGGCACTGGTGCTGTCGCTACCGGACACGGTGCAATGATCGTGGTGGATGTCGCCGTCAGCGGCGACTTCGTAGGAGCTGATAAGATTATCATCGTCCAGTCAAGCCGCATAGAAGATTATCTTCGCTACCTTGTCCAGAGTCAGACACGTATCTCTCTTCTGGCGATCGACCCTAGCGTCGTAGAACCTTCCAGAACTTTACATTTGTCAGACATCTTCGTTGCCCCGTACTCATCTCAGCAGAAGCTACCTTCTTTGTCCAGAGAGACTGATCGCGAATCGGTCAGTATATTGGAAGCCATCGCTCCTGATAGGCGAGTTGTGATACTAGGGGATCCGGGATCTGGTAAGACAACTTTCCTGAAGTACCTGGTCGGAGCTGTGGCAAGACAAAGGCTTGGAGAGGCAAAGGAATTGCCATCGGAAATAACTGGTTTCCCCCTTCTTGTTCGAGCAATAGACTACGCCAGTGTTTCGCCCGAGGAAATGCCTCTTCCTTTTGGCGAGTTCCTGGCGCGTCATCTGGCATCGCTGGGATTCTCTGACCTGATCGACTATGTAAAAGGGCAACTAGCCGCTGGCGAATGCATCATTCTGATCGACGGTCTTGACGAATTGGCAAGCGAAAGACAAAGAAGGCGGATCGTAACTCAGATTGAGGACTTTAGTCTCCAGTATCCCAGTAACCGCATTATCATCACCAGTCGCATTGTATCCCTCCAGGATGTATCCTTGTTTTCGGCCGAATGGGCGAGATATGTGATTGCGCCTTTTGGCGAGGAGCAAATTGACCGCTTCATCAGCGCCTGGTACCGATGGCTGGCAAAGACGGGGATGGTAGATGTGGCAACTGCCGAGGGGAAGGCCAAGAGCTTGAGCTATGCTTTACGGCAGCATCGGCAGCTCGGCGAACTTGCTGCCAACCCGCTTTTGCTGACAGTTATCGCGACCCTCCACACTTCCCGTGGTAGGCTTCCTGAAGATCGAGTTACTCTTTACTCCGAGACATCCGACCTCCTGTTTGCACGGTGGGAACTGACCAAAGCACCAGGGATGTCATTGCTTGAGAGGTTGGACATTCCAGGCCTAAAAATGTCGGATCTTCAAGCTGCGTTGGCAGAAGTAGCATTCCGAATCCAGGCTAACGGAGAGACAACGATAGACAAATCTGCGCTGGTGAAAACGGTTGCCCCCTACCTCGCCTCGGATTGGAACAAGGCTATTCTTCTTGCTGACTATATGAGCGAGCGTGCTGGATTGCTGGTTGAACGTGCCGTCGACGGGTACAGCTTTGTTCATCTGACCCTTCAAGAGTTTTTCGCTGCACGTTATCTATCATCTCAGGTGGACTATCTTCGTGTCAGCATTCAATTGTTGAATGAAGACTTTGATATGTGGCGTGAAATCTATCTACAATCCATCCTCTATCTGGCACAGTCGCATAGAACTTCTATGGCGCTTGAAGCTATTCAAGTATTATGCCCGCCGTCACAATGGGATCCTCACTTGAGTGAGGACATCGACCTGCGGAAGCTGATCCTTGCTGGACAGGCCATTGCGGAAATTGGGCTTCTCAGGATTGAACGCACAGAGGCCGGCAAACAGATTGTGGACTCGGTACGGGCCAACCTCGTCCAATTGATCCGCTCGGGAAGACTCTCTGCGAGAGAGAGGGCTATGGCTGGCGATATCTTGGCCGAGGTGGGCGATCCAAGGCCAGGATTCTCGTCCACGTTGGTAGGCGACTTACTCGTTCCTGATATCGCCTGGTGCGAAATTCCTGCTGGTCCCTTCTTGATGGGGTCATCAGAAGCAAGAGATGCCAATGCCTATGATAACGAGAAGCCACAACATCGGATCGAATTGCCTCCCTATAGGGTTGGGCTTTATCCCGTGACGAATGCCCAATATCGTCTTTTTGTCGAAGGAGGTGGCTACGAGGATTCCAGGTACTGGATGGAAGAAGGATGGGTTTGGCGCAAGGAAAATGGGATCGTTGCTCCTGAATTCTGGGACGAGCCGATATGGAACAACCCTAATCATCCAGTCGTTGGGATAAGTTGGCATGAGGCGATGGCTTTCGCCAGTTGGCTGACTGTGCAGCTGGAAATGCCAGTCCGGTTGCCAACGGAGGCCGAGTGGGAAAAGGCAGCGCGTGGGAGCGACGGACGAATCTACCCCTGGGGAGATGCATGGGACCCGGAGCGTGCTAACGCCCAAGACACGGGCATCGGTCAGACCTCTGCTGTCGGCATTTTCCCCGCTGGAGCAAGTCCGTACGGATTTCTGGATATGAGCGGAAACGTCTGGGAGTGGACAAGCAGTCTTTGGAGCATACGGGATAATAGGCCGGACTTCGGATATCCGTATGATCCCAGTGATGGGAGAGAGGATCTAGGCACGGATGGGAAGCGGGTAATCCGAGGTGGTTCTTGGGCATCCTCGCCTGCCCAAACACGGGTAGCCTATCGTGGGATGGCTGACCCACGGACTCGAAACCATATGATTGGCTTTCGCGTTGTTGTGTCTCCTGTGCATCTGTAGACCATCGAACAAGCAGAGATACAAGAAGATCTATGAACAACTTACTGGACAACATCGCCGCCCAACTGCGGCACTTTACCCACGAAGAGACTATCGCCCTGGTGCGCGACTTCTTGGTCGACCTGGACGAGAAGCAGCAAACCCGCTTCCTCAACCTGGTCGCGCAAGGCCCGCGCCCGCTGATGGCCGAAGCGATGGGTCTGGACGACGCCGAGGACCTGCTGGACGAGATCCAGTTCCTGCGTGACGCTATCGCCAACGACGTGTACGTCGAGTACGGCGCCGGCTACGATCCCGAATACGGCGAGTATCGCGGCTTTGGCGACGACAGTTGGATTGACGAGATGGACGATTTGTTCGCCGCCGCCACCAGCTTTTTCCGCGCCGGCCAATTCAAGGCCGCCGCCGACGCCTATATTGCCCTCTTTGGCGTCTTTGACCTGAACCAAGACGGCTTCCACTTCACCCGCCCCGATCCGGCCGAGGCTCTGCACACCAACGTGGACGCGATGAAGGAGAACCTGTTCATCGCCATCGGGCGGGGCTACCCTGGGGCAGCATCAAAGGCCATCGAGGTCTCCGGCGACGTGTACTACTACGGGCACAATCGCTGCGCCCTGCTGGACGCCTGGGAGGCGCGTGAGGAGTTGATGGCGGCCCTGGAAGCGGCCCTCATCGTCCGCACCCGCCAACCAGTCTCGCAGGGGCTCTATAGCGCCGTTCTGTCCCACCCTGCCGAACTGCTGCGCGAGTTCTACCGCCGCCACCGCGCCATGTCTGATTACGAAGCTCTCTGCCGGGAGGTCGGGTCGCAGCAAGGTTGGCCGTATGAAGACCTGGTTAGTCGTTATCAAGAGCAAGAGAATTGGGGGCAAGTGCTGGCCTGGGCCGATGACGGGTTGGCAAGACTGCCGGCTGAAAGCCGCTGCCGCCTGCTGCTCCAGGAGGCGCGCGGTCAGGCGCTGATCTACCTGGACCGGCCTGCCGAGGCCCTCGACGAGTTGCAAACGCTGTTCCAAGAGCGGCCGTGGGAAACGCCGGTCTATCTCAAACTGCGCCAGGCGGCGCAGGTCACCGGTCGCTGGGAGGCACTGTACCCGCAACTGACGGCCGAGATGCAGGCACATGTCCTATCAACGGATTGGTCACGGGGCTACTCTGTTGTTGTTCTGACGGAGGCCTGTCTGCTCGGCTACGCCTACCTGCTGGAGGGCGACTGGGAGAGGGCCGTCCAGTGGGCCTTCAATCCGGACATTCCGGGCAGTTGGCTGGACGACGACCTGACGCTCACCGTCGCCACTGGCCTGCTGCGTATGGGGCTCGCCGCCCAAGAAAAACCGGAACCGGGCGACGAGACGCTGGTGCAGGCGTTGCGCGACGCCCCGAAAATCATCCGCGAGCACGGCGAATGCCTGGAACCGGTGGTGTGCAATCTGCCCGCCGACCCGCTGCTGGACAGCGCCGTGCAACTGTACGAGCGGTTGGTCGAACGGGCCATCGGCGGCAGGGGTCGCTCCCACTATGCCGAGGCGGGCGCGTTCTGCAAGATAATCCGGGCCATCCGGCGCGTGCAGGGGCGCGAGGCCGACTTCGAGCGTTACTACCGGGGCCTGTTTGCCACCTACTCGCGCTATTCGGCGCTCAAGGACGAACTGCGCAAGGCGATCAAAGAACCAGGATGCTCTGCCAGGTAGAAGAACTGACTTGTTGGTGAAAACGTGTGAGAATAAGGAGAGAAACCGATGGAAACCCCAATTGACTGGACGCAATGGATACCACCTTACGATCCGCGTCAGGTGGACGGCACGACCGTGACCGAGGATGAGCACGGACAACTGATCGAAACTGCCGACTGCGGTCAGCGCTGCCCTGGATGCGGCATCTGCTGCGCCGGCTACCGTGACGTGATCACCGCCGAGTACGCTGGTGAGGAAGAGTTTGCGGGTAATCTCAAACTGGTACGCGGCGGTCTGGTGCAATTAGAGGGCGGCCTGTGGTACCGCGTCTCTGCCTGTGGCGAGTCGTGCCCAGGCTATGGGCGCTGCTGCCAGCCTTTTGGGCAGCGCCAGCGTCCAGAGACGGTCGCCGACGCGCGTCGCGTCCTGCTAGAGGAGGACGCCAGCCCACGCTGGCAGATGCAGGAAGCGCTGCTCATCCTGGCCCACGAAGGAACAACTGAAGCGGTTGACGTTCTGGAAACGTTCATGCCGCGGGCCCACACGCGATTGGCCGGATTTGCCGAGTGTGCGCTGGACGAAGGACGCTATTTCGCCACCATTCCCCATAATGCAGAGGAGGCGCGAACGATGATGAAACGAGAGGTGCTACAGGCGTGGGAAGATCGAGCCATCAGCGCTCAGAGCAAGATCGAAGAATCGCTCGAACCTGAACTGGAGCGCTTGCGTTACGAGACAGAGATCGCCCAGCGGCTGCTGACCAAAGCACAGGACGAGGCGGCGCGGGAAACCTGGCAGACCCAGGTGGACGTGCTGCAAATGATGATCGGGATGACCGAGGGCAATCTGGTCGAGCAACAGGAAGAGTCGGCTCTGTGCGAAACGATGATTGTCGAGATCAAGGCCGACCTGACCGCGGATCAGCCGGCGTGAGCACTCGGCTTACGGCCGGACCAGGATGTGTTCCTATGAACTTTACTGGCGTCTGGGACGTGGTATCAAGCCCCGACTTTGACAACGATTACCTGCGTATGGAAGTGGAGCCCTACGTCAAACTGTACTGAGTGGGCGACCGTGTAGAGGGTGAGTATACCACCTGGGCTTGCAATCGGGAGACCTGGACGGCCTTCCAGAAGGCGACGACCGCGCCGTGTTCCGCTTCGAGGGGATGGACGAGATGGACCCGGCGGACGGCACGGCGACGGCGACGTTGGAGGATGATCGGCTCATTTTTGTGTTGAGCTATGGGCCGGGCGATGAGTATACCTTTGAGTGCGAGCGACGGCGGTGATGAAAGGACTATGCGGAGGAACAGGCTAAAGGAGAAGCATAACCGATGACAGAAGAGGAATTGGCCCATCTCATTGCCGAAGGAGAAGGCCCTTACCTGGAGTTTAAGGCAGCCAGAGTCAAACCGGCCACGCTGGCCCGTACGCTGGTCGCCTTCGCCAACAGCGGCGGGGGGCGGATCGTCATTGGGATTGACGATGCTACCCGCCAGCCTACCGGTATCCCCAACCGGGAAATAGCGCTGGATAGCATCTACCGGGCGGCCAGCCTCGACTGCTGCCAGCCGGCCGTCAGCATCTCTGTTGAGGAACGCACATATCAGGGCCAGCCGGTCTTTGTGGTCGCCGTCCCCTACCAGCCCCGCGAGATGTTCACTACCGACGGCCGGGTGCTGGTGCGCCGGGGGACGGAGAACGTGCCGGCCTTGCCCCACCAGATCACTGCCCTGGCAAGCCGCCGGGGGCAGTTGCACTATGAAGCCGAGACTCCGCCTGGGGCCACACTGGGTGATCTGGACCTGGGCCTGTTGGAGAACTATCGCGCCACCTATGAGAAAAAGCGCGGCCGGCGGCTGATGCTCCCCGATCTCAAACTGCTGGAGCACCTGGGGGCCATCGTCCATCGCAAGGGCGAACCCTGCCCCACCGTGGCCGGGCTGCTGGTCTTCGGACGCGAGGTCTGGCGCCACGTGCCCCAGAGCCGGTTGAGTATCGTCCGCTATCCAGGCCCAGCCATCACCCGCAACATCCTCGACGCACGAGAGTTCGAGGGGCGCGTACCTGATCTGATTGACCAGGCAACCGACTACCTGAGCGAGCGGCTGCAGGTAGGGGCCATCCGGGATGTGCGGCGCTTCGGCCCCCGACGTGAGGACGTGCCCGAGTATCCCCTGCCGGCGCTGCGGGAGATCATTACCAACGGTCTGGCCCACCGCGAGTACCAGATACGTGGCGCACGAGTCATTCTTAAATGGTTCAGCAACTGCATTGAGGTTAGCAACCCCGGCGAATTGATGGAGCCTCTCACCTCCGCCACCATCTACACCACCCGCCCTGTCCACCGCAATCCCAACCTGATGCAAATGCTCTACGGCTATGGCTACGTCGAAGGATACGGCGATGGCCTGCCGATGGTACGGACGCTGTTTGAAGAACATCCCCTTCGGCCGCCTCTGCCTCGCTTTGAAGAGGTGCCCGGCAGCGTCGTCGTCACCCTCTATGCGGCCGACCTGAGCAAACTGGCTGAGGAGGAGCAAGAAACCCGCTGGGCAGAGATGAGGTTGAATGAGCGACAGGTGCAGGCTATGCTCTATTTGACGACACACGGTAGCATCACAAATCGAGAGTACCGTAAATTGACAGGTGTCGGCCGAGACACGGCCCACCGGGAGTTACGAGATTTGGTTCGTAAAGGCCTCATCCAACGCCGAGGGCAAGGGCGAATGATCCACTACATCTCCACCGAGGATCGGACAATTAGCGGATGATTAACAGATGATTATGGCACGCAAAATGCTGGATTAGCGTATGATTTGAGGTAACACGATGAGCCACTCCTTTCAGCCCGGCGGCGCGCTGACTGACGAGCATGCTTATTGCCTCACCGCCCGGAACCGACTGTCATCTCACCTGTTTCGCAATCATCCATTGGAGGAAAGGACATGGACTATGAACGCGGCCTTGATGCTTTCAAACGGTTGGCCGGGGGCACGGATTGGCACCAGGATTTCACTGTCCACGAGGCCCCCCTGCGCGAAAACCTCCGTGACGAGCGGCGCTATGGCCCCAGCGAGCAGACCCGCCGCGACCGCACGCGGATTGTGGATCAACTCAACGCCCTGGCACTTGAGCACCTGGGCATCAGCTTCAATGACCTGTGCATGGGCAAACAGCCCCCGCCTCAAACACAACCACCCCCTGACGACCGAGAGATCATCGAACAGTTGCGCCGCATCGAGGACAAGATAGACCAGGGCCGTGCTGAGGACCGCCAGGCTGCGGCACAGATTCTGGACGCTATTGACCAGAACCAGGTAGAGCAAGCAGAGGCTGCTCAGATGGTTGCCGAATTGCGTACCTGGGCGCAGACTGTTCAACAGGCAGGTCTGCCACTCAATCCAGAGTTACGTGCTGCGCTGGATGCTCTTGCTGAACACACTGGCGGTGTCTATCAGTATTTGGAACTGGCGCTACCGATCATACCTGGTATTCTGAGTTATAAGGTCGAATTGGGGAGTCAGCATCAAGTTGACCTGAAAGCCTTATGGGAGCGTATCAAGGCCCGCCTGGGCAAAGGCTTCAAAGGGGACGATGCGGCCACCGGCCCGATACCCCTCTACGGCGCCGGCAACCGCTGGGTCGTACTCGTCGGCGTCAACGCATACGAGGACAAAGCCAATTATGGTCAACTTCACGTCTGTGTTAAGGACGTGCATGCCATCCGCGAGCAGCTCGTCGCCGGCGGCTTTGACTCTGCTCGCATCCGCCTGCTGACCGACGACACACCCGAACTCCCTACTCGCGATAATATCCTGGTCGCGCTCAAGGCCGTGGCTGACGCCACCGACCCCGACGATCTGCTGCTTTTCTACTATAGCGGTCATGGCGATCAGGACGGCGGTGAATCCTACCTGGTCGCCCGCAACGGCCGGCGGCTGGTGTTGAGCGATACCGCCGTCCGCGTCTCGCGGGTCAAGGAGATTGTAGAACAGGCCCCGGCCTGCGCCAAAGTCATTGTCCTGGATGCCTGCCATTCTGGGGCCGATATTGGTGGCAAGGGGCCAAAGCCAATGTCGGAAGCCTTCATCCGCCGTGTGTTCGAGCAGGCCGAAGGGCTGGCTGTCGTGGCTTCGTGCAAGCAGGGGCAGTTAAGCTACGAGTGGCGCGAGAACGAGCGCAGCGTCTTTACTCACTTTCTGCTGGAAGCGTTGGAGGGGCGAGCCGACCGGGATGAAAAGGGGTTTGTCACTGTGCAGGATGCCAACCGGCATGTTGCCAACAGTGTAAAGTTGTGGGCCAGCCAGCGTAACCTGAGCCAGACACCGACGCTGCAGTACACTGTGGCGGGTGATATCATCCTCGTTCGTCACCAGTAGCCCAGGTGTCTTCAATGTCTAACCGAACCGGCAGAGACAACAGACGATATGAGTTGGTACAACTGGAGATGGAGAGTGCGATGAAAGCATATTCGAGTGCAACTTCGCTCATCAAGAGCGGCACCCTCGTCACCCCCGAGGGCGCCTTTGAGGCCGATTTACTCATCCAGGGGGAGTGCATCAAGGCCATCGGGCGCGGCCTTCCCATGGCAAACGACACCGTTGTGGTGGATGCCACCGGCTGTTATGTCCTCCCCGGTCTCATTGACGCTCACACCCATATTGCGCTTGATACCGGCATCTACCAGACTCCCGACGACTGGTTCATCGGCACGCGGGCCGCCGCCTGCGGGGGCGTCACCACCGTGGGGGACTTCGCCACCCAGTTTCCGGGGCAGACGCTACGGGAGGCAGTAGAGGCGCGGCTGGAGGAGGCGCGGGAGGCGGTGATTGATTACGGATTCCACGTGATGGTCACCGATCTGGGGCCAGGCCGGGAGGGGGAATTGGCCGACCTGGTTGATCTGGGCACCCCCAGCATGAAACTCTACACCACCTACCGGCCCAACTACTACGCCGATGACAGTACGATCCTGCGCCTGATGGAAGCCGCCGCCGATCTGGGAATCCTGCCGCTCGTCCACTGCGAGAACGACGCGCTGGTGACGGCACAGACGGAGGTCTTGGTCGCTGCCGGTGAGACCGGCTGGCGTTACCACGGCCGCTCCCGCCCCGCCCTGGTTGAGAAGGATGCGGTCCAGCGGGTGCTCTTCGTGGCCGAGGCTGCCGGCTGCCCGGTTCACATCGTCCATTGCTCCACCGCACGCTCCGTCGCGTTGGTAATGGAGGCCCGGGACAACGGACAGATGGTCTCCTGCGAAACCTGCCCCCAGTACCTCTTGCTGGATAACACCGCCTACGAGGGCTCCGAGCCCTGGCGCTACATCCTCCAGCCGCCGCTGCGTCACCCCGGCGATCCCGACCGGCTGTGGGCGTTGGTTGAGGCCGGGGCGGTGGACCTGATCGCCACCGACCACTGCGACTACACGCTGGCGCAGAAGACTGCTGATGATAACTTCACCCGCACGCCCGGAGGTCTGCCGGGAATGGAGACTTTGCTGCCGTTGATGTACACCTACGGCGTGGCCGGGGGCTTCGACTCGGCTCAGCCCAGGGGGCGGCTGACGCTGCCCCAACTGGTCGCACTCCTATCCACCAACCCGTCTCGCATCTGGGGATTGTGGCCGCGCAAGGGTGCGCTCCTCCCCGGTTCCGACGCCGACGTCGTCGTCTACGACCCGGGGCCAGAAGACACCATCAGCGCCGAGAGCCTCCACCACCTGGCCGGCTACACCCCCTACGAGGGGCTGCGGGTGCATGGGCGGGTCAAGGTGACCATCTCCCGGGGCCAGATCATTTACCGCGAGGGGCGGTTCAACGGGCGCAAGGGACGAGGGCGGTTTGTGGCGAGGGGGGGAGTAGATGAGGAATGGGTGGATGAGTAGATGAGGGATGAGTAGATAAGTAGATGAGGAGGCACATGATATGGAGCAGGCAGACCTTTTCTACCGGTTCGGCGCTGCACTGGCTATCGGTTTCCTGGTGGGGCTGCAACGAGAGTATGCCCACGGCGGCCCTGGTAGGGAGATCTTCGCCGGGGGGCGCACGTTTGCGCTGATGGGGCTGGTCGGTTGCACCGCCGCGTTGGTGGCCGACGTGCTGGCCTCGCCGTGGGCATTCATCGGTATCATTCTCCCGGTGAGCGCGTTGATCATTGTTGCCTACTTCATCGGCGCCTGGCGTGGTGAAGTAGGTCTGACCACCGAGGTGGCAGCATTGGTGACTGTCCTCGCCGGCGCGCTGTGTTACTGGGGCTATCTGGCGCTGGCGGCGGCGCTGGCGGTGGTGACCACTGTCTTGCTCTCCCTCAAACTGGAGATGGACACGTTTGTGCAGCGCATCACCCGGGAGGACGTTTACGCTACGCTCAAGTTCGCCGTCATCACGGTCATCGTCCTGCCGGTGCTGCCCAATCAAACCTTTGGCCCACCGCCGTTGGACGTGCTAAACCCATACAAAATCTGGCTGATGGTCGTCTTCATCTCCGGCATCAGTTTCCTGGGCTACGTGTTGGTCAAGGTGGTGGGCCCCAGGCAGGGCATCGGTCTGACCGGTCTGCTGGGTGGGCTGGTTTCGAGCACGGCGGTGACGCTCAGTTTTGCGCAACGCAGCCAGAGGGAGGCGGAGTTGGCCAAACCATTTGCGCTGGCGATCACGGTGGCCTGGACGGTGATGTTCGCTCGGGTAATCGTGGAGGTTGCGGCACTGAACGTCGCGCTGTTGCGCGTATTATGGCTGCCGATGGCCGCCTCGGCGGCGGTGGGGTTGGCCTACTGTGTCTATCTCTACCTCGCTCAACGCACCGACAAGGAAGGGGAGGTCGTTTTCTCCAACCCGTTTGAACTGGGGCCGGCGGTCAAGTTTGGCCTGATCTATGCGTTGATCTTGTTGATCTCGAAGGCAGCGCAGACGTATCTGGGTGATACCGGCCTCTATCTTTCCAGCATCGTTGCCGGGCTGGCGGACGTGGACGCGATTACGCTCTCCGTGGCCGAGTTGAGCCGCACGACGGGCGGCTTGACTTTGAACACAGCAGCGCGGGCCATTGTGCTGGCCGCTATGTCGAACACCGTCGTCAAAGGGGGCATTGTGCTGACGAGTGGGTCGCCTTCCCTGCGCCGGGCGTTGCTGCCGGGGTTTGTGTTAATGCTGGTGACTGGCATTGGCGTTGCGTTTCTCGTTTAGAGAGTAGATGAGCAGGTGAGTAAACGAGTAGATGAGTAGATGGGTAGATGAGTAGATGAGGGAAGGGGGAAACCTATGGCCGACCAGCGGTTCGGCTTCCAGGACCTCAAATGCTGGCAACTGGCCCGGCGGTTGGTGATCGAGGTCCACAAAGTCGCCGTGCAGTTGCCGCCCATTGAGCGCTACGATCTAGCTCCACAAATGCGTAGGTCATCGAAGAGCGTGATGGCGAATATTGCCGAGGGCTACGGGCGCTATCACTACCTGGACAAACTGCGCTTCTTCTACATTGCCCGTGGCTCCCTCGACGAGACTATCAACCACATCATCACCTGCTTCGACCTGCGATACGTCTCCGAAGCGCGATTTCACGAACTGCA
>JAUWOI010000444.1 GCA_030612185.1 Anaerolineae bacterium | reverse complement strand
CGAGGGTCACCTCGTCGTCGTCCACCGCCAGGATGAGGTCGCCTTCGCGCAGGCCCACCTCCTCGGCGGGGCTCTCCGGGACGATCTCCAGTACCTCCGCGCCCTCCTCCAGTTGGTGGACACGCACGCCCAGATAGGGCCGCTGCTGGAGCGACTCCCACTCCGGGGGCAATGACCATCCCTCCGGCGGGCGAGGCAACTCGAAGGGGAACTGACCGCCCAGCGTGACCGCCAGTTCCAGTTCCTCGCCGTCCCGCTGCACGCGCAACTCGACCTCGTCCCAGGGCTCACATTCCAGGATGCGAGCGGTCAGGTCAGGGTGTCCCGCGCCGACCGGCTCCCCGTCCACGGCCAGGATCACGTCCCCCTCACGCAGGCTAGCCTGATCGGCCGGGCTGCCGGGCTCCACGACCACGATCCGCGCTCCTTCTTCGACCGTCTCGTAGCGCACCCCCAGGTAGGGGCGCATCTCCAGATCCGGGGCCTCCTCGGGCGGTATCCATCCCTCGTCGCCGGGGATCTGTGGCAACGGCACCTCGACGGGAGGTGCGGCGCGGGCAGACTGGCTACGCCCGATGGCATAGCCGGCCGTACCGCCAGCGACGAGTCCAATCCCGCCGCCCAACACCAACCCCGCCACCATGCACCCAGCAGTAACCAAGAGAATCGCCGAGACGATTCCCGCAACCTGACACCCGTTCAAGCCACTGCGCTGATTCATCCCGCACCTCCTCGTTCACACTTGTTCATTCATCTTCCTACTACGCAGATGCCGCGCTCCGGTTGCAGACGCGAAGCGTAAAAATCTGTTACTGTCCGGCTTCTCCCACAAAGTATAATACCATGCACCGCATCGCACAAGCGACGAGCCCGCATCCAGCAACCAGTATCCTGCAACGAGTTTCCCAAGCAGTAAACCACCATTTAGACCTCCAAGCAAGGTTTAGGCAGCGTATTTGGCCCTGAAAGCGAGTATCGTACTGTTAATAACATTCTCATGCTTGCCCCCTTGCGGGGAGCGTGTTATAATCAAAATAGGCCCCTGTAGCTCAGCAGGATAGAGCAGGAACCTCCTAAGTTCAAGGCCGCGCGTTCGAATCGCGCCAGGGGCACCTGCAAGAGAGGCAGTGCCGGGCCGCTGGAGGGAACAGCGGCCCAGCCGGAAGCCAGACCAATCCATCTGACGTCGTAGCGGTGGCTGTAGCCGCGAAGGTAAAGGTAGAGGAGCAAAATGTTGCGAACCTACGAAGGGATGGTGCAGCGTGGGACCGTTCGCTTACCGGCCGGTCTGCAGTTGCCTGAGGGCGCGCGGGTGTATGTGACCATCGTGCCGACGTTGGACGAACGCTCCGCCCGCCGCAAGGCAGCACACTGGCTGGCCGAAAACGTCGGCGACATGGTAATGCCCGGCCCAGCAACACTGACCCACGAATCAGGACATTCCGTCTGGCGCTTCCCCGCCATGGTCGGTTCACCTTTCAACGAACCTCGTGGGCCGGTCGGCCATGTGGACGTGGATACCGAAAGCGGGATGGTGCTTGCCTCCCCTGCACTCGCCAGCGAGATAATCCGCAACGCCGAACACCTTGAGGGTCTCGTTCTTCCGCCAAGAGACTGAAACCGACTGTCTGCCCGCGTGTGCCCGGATGGTCCTCGCTTACCTAGGGGTCACGATCTCGCAGACCGAACTGGCCCGTATGCTGGGCACACATCCCCTGGTCGGCACACCCTACTCGCGCACCACTCGGCTACGCTCGCTCAGCATTGATGTTGTCTACCAGACAGGCGACCTGGGCAATGTAGCCCACTGGTTGACGCAAGGGGCGCCGGTGATTGCCTTTGTGCAATTGCGCGAATTGCCCTATTGGGGGGTGGTCACTGGGCGCAGCATGCCCTGGTGATCGTCGGTCTGGACGAGACGATTGTGCAAGTACTTGACCCGGCACGGGACGAGCAAGTCACCTCAATCCCACGGGCCGATTTTACGCTGGCCTGGGACGAGATGGATAACGCTTATGCCGTGATCACCCGGCGCACGTGACGCCCCATGCTCCGCCGCCATAAACCGCCGCCTGCCGATGCCCACGCCGTGCTCACTTGTCACTGTCCCGCCCACGGAGACGGCGTAATTCACCACCTCAGTGTTGATCGCCTCGCTCTGTTCCACCACCTCAGGGTACTTCGAGATCGGCACGACGATGTCGCCGACGGTGGCGACGGCTGAACTGACCGGAGCGGGCATGGTTACTCGCTGAAGATAACACGAAAGAGCGTTTGTTTTCTGAACAGCAGGGTGATATAATCAATGTGAGAGTTCTCGGAAAGTCGAATAGGTAGCTTTTTGACGGGTAGCAGGCCAATCGTATTGGCCGTCTGGGGCTAAGCAACGCCCAACACGGTTGGGCTACTACCCTTTTCCGAGAGAACTCAATGTGGATAAGATGAGGGGGCAACTATGGCGGATGCCGATCTGGTAGTTCAGGACATCGCAGAGCACCATTACCGGCCCGTTACCTCGACTATCGTCACCCAGTTGCGAGCCATCGTCGGGGAGCGGCACGTCATCTACGGCGAACCGGAGCGTATGCTGGATTACGCACACGACGAGGTGGCTGGCGACGAGCACGCCCGTATGCCCGAGGCCGTGGTCAAGCCAGACACGACTGCCGAGATCGCCGAGATAATACGGCTGGCCAACAGGGAGCACATCCCGGTCACCCCGCGCGGTGCTGGGTCGGGTCTCTCTTGCGGCGCGGTGCCGGTCTACGGCGGCATCCTGCTCTCGCTAGAGCGGATGAACCGCATCCTGGAGATTGACCGGGAGAACATGGTGGTCGTGGTCGAGCCCGGCGTGGTGACCAATGACATCAACGAGGCAGTTCAGGAGTACGGGCTCTTCTACGCTGGCTACCCGATGAGCGTGGAGACATGCTTCGTCGGCGGCAACGTGGCCGAAAACGCCGGCGGCGGCCGGGCCATCAAGTACGGCGTCACCGGGCGCTACGTGCTGGGGCTGGAGGTGGTGCTGCCTACCGGTGAGATCGTGCAACTGGGTGGCAAGCGGGTCAAGGACGTCACCGGCTACGATCTCTTGCACCTGATGGTCGGGTCGGAGGGAACGCTGGGCATTTTCACCTGCATCATCCTTCGATTGCTGCCGTTGCCTAGAGCCAGGGCCGTCCTGCTGATCCCTTTTGCAGACGTACCTACCGCCATTGGGGTGGTGCCCACGATTATGACGCAGGGACGTATCATCCCCACCTCCGTTGAGTTCATGGATCGCCTCGCGGTTCAAACTGCCTATGACCACATCGGAGAACATCCCCCACACCCTGACATCGGCGCTATGCTGCTTATCGAAGTGGATGGCTACAGCGAGGGCCAAGTTGAAGCAGAGTACAATACCATCGTTGACCTGTGCCTGGAGGCCGGGGCGCTGGACGTCTACGTGGGCAACACCCCTCCCGCCGAAAGAAGGATCTGGCGTCCCCGGCAGGATATGGCGGAGGCGTTCAAGACCGTCTGTCCGGTGCAAAGCCTGGAGGATATCGTCGTGCCCCTGGCACAGATCCCCGACCTGATGCCGGAACTGGAACGGCTCTCCCAGCAATACGACGTGCTGATCCCCTGCTACGGCCACGCCGGGGATGGCAACCTCCACGCCACGATCGTCAAGCGGCCGGAGACCTCAATGGATGAGTGGCAGGCGAAACTGCCGGCGATCCTCGAGGACCTGTACAAGGTGGTTGCCCGGCTGGGTGGGACCATCAGCGGGGAACACGGCATCGGCTCCAAGCGCGCGCATTACCTGCCACTGGTGATGGACCCGACGCTGATCGCGCTCCAGCGGCGCATCAAGCGTCTCTTCGACCCGCTGAACATCCTGAACCCTGGCAAGATATTTCCAGAGGAACCGGCCCTTTCTCAATCCGCTGTTGTGCCTCCCACCAACACAAACAACAGATCGTTCACGTTCGTCCCCGTCGGGCCGGTGCGGATCAAGTTGCCCAGCGCATCAAAGAAGGGATAACTGTCGTTCGCCTCCAACGCCGCCCGGGGGTCGAGCCCCAGCGCCCGG
>JAUWOI010000246.1 GCA_030612185.1 Anaerolineae bacterium | reverse complement strand
ATTTCTATACCCGCGCTTTCTTCGAGGATACGCACCAGTTGAATATCCTGAGCCCGCACGTCGTCTGCAAGGCCACAGAGCACATCCCCGAAATGATCGCCCTGGTGGAAGAGCTGCTGGAGAGAGGCTACGCCTACCAGGTTCACAGCGGCATCTACTTCGACCTCTCAAAGTTCGAAGGGTACGGCAGGCTCTCGCGCCTGGACATGGCCGGGCGGGCCGCGGGGGCCAGGGTAGAAGTGAACCCGGAGAAACACCATCCGGCCGACTTCGCGCTCTGGGTGTTGAACCGGCCCAATCATATCATGCAATGGGACAGCCCGTGGGGCCGGGGGTATCCGGGCTGGCACATCGAGTGCTCCGCCATGTCCATCAAGTATCTGGGCGAGACGTTCGATCTGCACACCGGCGGGATTGACCACATCCCCGTGCACCACGAAAACGAAATCGCCCAGGCAGAAGCGGCCACGGGCAAGCCGTTCGTCAGATACTGGGTACACGCCGAGTTCTTGCAGGTTGACTCCGAGCGCATGGGCAAAAGCCTGGGCAATTTCCACACCCTGAGAGACCTGAAGGAGCAGGGCTTTGATCCCCTGGCCTTTCGATACCTCTGCCTCATGGCCAAGTATCGCTCCCGGCTCGATTTCACCGCCCAGGCTCTGACCTCCTCCCAAAAGGCTCTGGGAGGGCTGTACGATTTCGTTCGCTCCCTGGCGGGAGATCACCTGCACGGCGCAGAGGATTGGGTAGAGGAATTCAGAGCCAGGTTCCGCGAGGCTGTCAACGACGACCTCAATATGCCCCAGGCCCTGGCCGTGGTCTGGGAGATGACCCACCAGGCGAACCGCTCTCAGAAATTCCGCGTTTACGAAACGCTCCTGGATTTCGACCGCGTGCTGGGGCTTGGCTTCGTGGACGTCAGGGAAGCCGTGGCCGAGCTGCCGGGTGAGGTCAGCAGGTTAATTGCCGAGAGGGAAGAGGCCCGCCGCGCCAGGGATTGGGCGCAGGCCGACGCGCTGCGGGCCAGGGTCGGTGAGCTGGGTTATGCTCTCGAGGACACGCCCGACGGCGTGAGATGGAAGCGCAAGTAGGGAGACGCCATATGCTGGACAGCATCAGGTTCCACAAGTACACTGCCCTCGGAAACAACTTCACCCTCATTGATGAGCTCGACGGCATTGTGTTGGACGAACGAGACAAGTTTCGTTTTGCCCAGGAGTATGCTGATTTCGATTTCGGCATCGGTAGCAACGGCGTCCTTTTCGTCCAGCGGCCTGGTCATCAGGTGTTCGAGGATATTCGCCAGACACATGGACACAAATGGGTTGCGCCGGGCGTTCTCCCGACGATGCGAGAGATGTTGTGTACCAATACTCTCAAAGCGGATGCTATCATGAGGATCATCGAGCCTAACGGGCAGGAATCTTCCATGTGCGGGAACGGCATACGATGCGTGGCTGACTATCTGCATCGCAAGCTGAAAAAGCGGGAACTGAAGATTATCGCCGAAGTCACAACCCCGTCGCCCCGCGTGAAGCGGGTGCGGAGGGACACGCTGCCCAACACATACCAGGTGTGCATGGGGCCGAATTCGAGATTGCTGGCTCAGTTCAGAACCGCTTTGTACGACCAGGTCGCCCAACCTTGCTCCGACACAGTCGAGTTCGTCGAACTGGCGGTACCCATCCCTCTGCCAGGAGGGAAATTCTCCCTGGCCCTCAGAGGCTACGTGACCTACACCGCCGAACCTCACCTGGTCTGCTTCGTCGCCAGCACGCCGTTCGTTCAGGAGCAACTGGGCCTTTGCCGCGCCCACCTGGGCACCTTTTTCGAGGAAGAGGAGGCCTATCGCAACCGCATCCTGTGCCTGTTGGGGGATTTCCTCAACGACAGGTCGCCGGAGCAGGGCGAACCCCCTCGACCTCGCTCAGGGCAGGCCCCTTCGGCTTCGCTCAGGGCAGGCCTGGGATTGTTCAATCCAAGCGAGGGGATCAACGTAAACATCGCTGCTATCGGGCCTAACCGGGCCGAAATTCAGATGCGGGTCTACGAGCGGGGGAGCTGGAACACAACCAAAGCGTGTGGGACAGGGGCCACCGCGGTCGTGGCCATCGCCCACGAACTGGGCCTGCTGGCAGGCGAGGGGGCCAAAGTCCTGACCGAGGGCTCGGTGTTCAGCCCGCAAGGGTGTACCATCGCCCCGCCCTATGCCAGAAGAATCGGCGAGCTGGTCATCGAAAAGCGGGGAGAGGACTGGTGGATGCAGGGTCCCGTCGAGTATATTTACTCGGGAACGCTGAACGGATGGAAAAGACGATTATGGGGTGTTTCGAGAGACCGCAGGCCGCGTCTTCCAGCCCAGAGATGGGTACCGCTGGCAAGAGTTTGCCAGCCCGCGTAATCTCTGATTGAGGATACCAATGGTAACCGACGCGTGGGTGATTCCAGGCTATCTGGAAAAGGGCGCGAATAGCCACCTGCAGATTGACGGGGTTGACGCCGCAGAACTGGCCGAGCGGTATGGAACCCCGCTGTTTGTGTTCTCCCAACGACGGATCCGCGACAACATTCGTGCGCTCGAGACCGCCTTCACGGGGCTGGGTGTGGAGGTGAAAATCTGCTACGCCAGCAAAGCGAATTCCAACATGGCCGTCCTGCGCACGGTGCGCGAATCAGGCCTGGACGTCGAGGTCAACAGCGGCGGCGAGTTATACAAGGCTATGAAGATAGGGTTCCGGCCTGAGCAAATCATCTTTAACGGGGTAGCCAAAACCGTGGATGAGCTACGGGAGGCCATCTCCGTCGGAATATATTGCATTAACGTGGACTCCCTTTTCGAGCTGCACAGAATTATCCAGGTCTGCCGTCTGCTTGGGAAAAGGGCCAGTGTGGCTTTCCGCGTCATCCCCGAGGTCAATAATGGCTCCCATCCCGGAACGGAAACTGGCACCCACGAGAAAAAGTTCGGCGTTTCCGCCGACGAGATTCTCGAAGCCTACGTCCAGGCTTTCCGGGCCAGTGAATGGCTGGACGTGATCGGCATCCACGCGCACATCGGCTCGCAGACGACCAACGCTCGCCTGTACCGCGCTGCGTTTGAAAGGCTCGTGTCCTACAGCCAGGATGTGCACCGGGTGACTAAGTGTCAGCTCAGGGACATCAACATCGGTGGCGGGATACCAATAAAGTACATCAAGGACAACCAGTACGACGATGATCTCCCTCTCCTTGACGAGGTACAGTATCTGAAATCCGATTTCCGTCCACACGAAGTGGCCGGGGAGATAGCGATCCTTCTGCACGACGACAGCTTCAGGGCCGAGTACCAGTGGGGGGTGTCCAATGATATGCGACTGATCCTGGAACCAGGCCGCAGCATAGTGGGTGACGCCGCCATCCTGCTCACCAGGGTACAGAATCACAAGGTGCGCCCCAGATCCGGCGACCGGTGGCTAATGCTGGATGCGGGGTTCAACACGTTGCTGGAGAGTTTTGACTACAAGTGGTACTTCCACGCCCTGGCCGCCAACAGGATCAATGAACCACACGTGGTCGGATACAAACTAGCCGGGCCGTTGTGTGATAGCGGGGACGTCTTCATGGATGTAGATGCCTCGCCAGGAAAGGCCAGACTGCCCGAATACCGTCTTCTTCCCGCTGCCATGCAAGAGGATGACCTGATCGCCTTTCTGGACACCGGCGCATACACTCTGGAGCAGATGTTTCCGTACAATGGACACACTTGCGCACAGGCGGTCATGATCAATACACGGGGCGGGGTTCTGACCATAAGACGCCGGGATACCTACGAGGATTTGATTGCCAGGGATGCGAATTTCCGCCCGCCGTGTTGAATAGAGGTCTAAAACACATACTATTTGGAGAGTTCCAATCTATCATTGGGGGTCTCCTCATGTTTCATGCTTCACGTTTCACGTTCATCAACCGTCACCGTCACGCGCACGCGGTCTGGCAGGTCGCCGCCGGTCAGTTTGCGCAGCACCCACTGTTGAACGTAGAGCATGCTAATGACCGGCGGGTCACACAAACGAACGCCGCCCGCCGCCCCGTTTCCCCCACCACGACCGGCGGTCGAGCCTATTTTACCTGCCCAACCTATCCGTTTTATTCCCGATCCGTTGTTGTGTTCCAATTCTGACTTGCCGTAAGCGCTTCTGCTTTTGGCCCATCCTACACGATTTCCGCATCATTCCTTCATCAAGTCTTCACATACACCGGCTATACTGTGTGCAAATCAAACCAAGGAGGTATTGGAGATGAACAAAGCAAAGTTGAACTACTTGCTGGACGTGGTGATTGGCCTGGCCTTTCTGCTCTCTGGTGTGACCGGCGTAGCCTTTCTGCTGATGGGCTCCGGCGGTTACCAGGGCGGGCGCAATCCGGGCTTCGCGACGGCGCTGCTGGGCCTAAGCCGAGAGACGTGGAGCGACCTGCACACCTGGGCTAGCCTGGTGATGATCGCTGGTATCGCGGTGCACATTGTGTTCCACTGGAAGTGGATCGTCTGCCTGACCAGGAACATGATGCCTTCCCTGCCGCGCCGGACCAAAGAGCAGACATGCGAAGTGGTGGCGTAAGTCGTTCAAAACAGTAGAGAAATCTCATCAGAAACAAACCAAACTAACCAACAAACCAACAAACTAACAAACCAACAAACTAACAAGCTAAACTAAGGAGATACAAAATGACGAAAGTTCTGAGTTACGGTGTAATCGGGTTGCTGGCTGTAGCGTTGCTGGCAGGGAGCGCCTACATCCTGCTGAATCCCGGGGAAGTCGAGGCTGGGCAAGGTTCCCCCGATGGTCAGGGCCGCGGGGCCGCGGTTGAGTCTGGCGTCAGCGAGTCGGAAGTGCTCAATCGGAACGCTTATGGGCGCAGTGAGACGGCGCGGGGCCGCGGGGCCGCGGTTGAGTCTGGCGTCAGCGAGCCGGAAGTGCTCAATCGGAACGCTTATGAGCGCAGTGAGACGGCGCAGGGCCGTGGGGCGCTTGGAGATGGAGCCTTCGGTAACGAGGGCGCTTTCGACGGGCGCGGGCAGAGTTCCGGCACAGGCCAGGGCCGGAATGAGACGGTGAGAACCGTCGAATGGGAAACCCTGACTGGAGAGGTGACCGTCGTGGACGGCGACATCACCGTCCAGACCGCCGAGGGCGATGTGCTGGTCGGCCTGGGGCAGGCTTCGTATCGGGAAGGTTTCGCCCTGGAGGTCGGGGATGAGGTGTCGGTGACCGGCTTCCACGAAGATGGTGAGTTCAAGGCGGGAACCGTCGAGAACCTCACCACCGGTGAAACCCTCGTCCTGCGCGACGAAACCGGGCGCCCGATGTGGGCCGGACGCGGGCAGCTCAAGAATCAAGGATAGTCGTAATGGACTGAAGTAAGCGTGGCCCGGAGATTGCAGGTGAGTCTCCGGGTCACTTCTTTGGGGTGGGAGGCGGCGGCAATCTGTTCACCTCCGCTCGAGTATATAAGGAGATAGATCCATGACACACAAAACGCGCAACAGGTTAGTGATAGGCATACTGTTCAGTGCCATATTGTTGATCGGCGTGGCTTGCCAGGCTGGGTCAGACGCTACGAGCAACAGGGATGACTGTGTGGAGTCGTATGCTACTGTCACTGTTCAGCAGTCAATCACCGTCCCCACGGATATCCCAGAGATGGGATCGGAGCGGGTAGGGGAAACGCGAGTCACACCCACCGCCGCTGAGGTGGTGGTAGCGCCGGACGCGGTCGCGCCCACGGCGACGACCGCGCTCACCGTGACCGCCGAAATGACTGGCGCGGTGGCATGTCCCTTTGGAAAGGTCAACGATCCCTACCCAGGCGATTGTGGACGCTACGTGGATGCTAACGAGAACGGCATCTGCGATCTTTCGGAGCCAGGCTCCGGGGAGTGAGGCTGTCCGTCTGCGATAGGATCACTTCGGGGGTCAGGAGGAAAGGGGCAAGAGATTTCTCTTTTGCAAGAGCGAGGGTGACGCGGTGCGTCGCCCTTGCTTCCCTATTTTCTTCATCCCAGGTATACTCTACAAGTGTATAGGCACGGATTCTGTTCCGCGCGACGGCCCACGTGCTACACAAGTGCGGCTACATCAATGGGCAGAGCGATCCTTGAAGCCAGGAGGTGAAGATTAATGTCCCAAACCATCTTGGTTGTTGACGACGAACCCCAGATTGTACGCTTCGTGCGGGCCTACCTGGAGGATGCGGGCTACCGCGTCGTGACCGCGAGCGATGGCCAGGAGGCACTCTTCGTCGCCCGCCACGAGAAGCCCGACCTGGTCATCCTCGACCTGATGATGCCGGGAATGGATGGCTGGGACTTCATCCGCCGCTATCGCCGGGAGCGCGATACCCCGGTCATCGTGCTCACGGCCCGCGTCGAGGAGACCGCCCAGGTGCTGGGGCTGGAACTAGGGGCCGATGATTACGTCACCAAACCCTTCAGCCCTCGCGCGCTCGTCGCCCGCGTACGCGCCGTGTTGCGCCGGGTGCAGGCTGGGCTGGCACCGCCGGCCATCCTGCGCGGCGGCGACGTTGTGCTCGACCGCGAGGCACACACTGTCATCGCCAGCGGGCGGGAGGTGAGCCTGACCCCCACCGAGTTCAACCTGCTGGAAGTGCTGATGATCACACCAGGGCGGGCCTTCACGCGGGCCGAACTGCTCGATCGGGTGCTGGGCGACGAGGCTTACGTGTTTGATCGTACAATTGACGCCCACGT
>JAUWOI010000335.1 GCA_030612185.1 Anaerolineae bacterium | reverse complement strand
TGTCCCCCTGTCTCCTTGTCTTCCGGCAGCGGATAAATCGCGCAGGTCAGCCCATCCCCCTCCCAATCCAAATCGAGCGGCTGTGGGGCAGTGAGTGGGTTGGGCAATTGTTCCTGGTTCAGGCCAACCACCGCACCGATCCAGGCCAGCCAGCCCCACAGTTGGGGAGTGCCGTCCTTCTTCGCCTTGACGTGCCCGCTGACGATGAGTTTCTCCTGGGCGCGGGTGGCGGCGACGTAGACGAGCCGCCGGGATTCGGCCTCTTCCCGGTCGGCTTCCTGCAGAGAGGCCAGCCGGTAGGTGACCGGCTGTGTCTTTTCCTCCCTCAGCCCCAGCAGGATGCCCAGGTCGGGCGAGACCAGGACGGGCGGGGTGCGGCCGCGGCCGGCGTGGGCTGCGTCGGCGATGACGACGACGGGGAACTCCAGCCCTTTGGCCTTGTGGATGGTCATCAACTGGACGGCTCCCCCGGCCTCGACGGGGGCCTCCCCCTCGCGGGCGGCCACGTCGCGCAGGGACTGGACGTACTCCAAGAACTCGCCGACGCCGACCAGTCCGCAACGGTGGGCGTCGGTCAGGAGTTTGTCCACGTTGCGGCAGGGACGGTGGCCGCCGGCCAGATACAGAGCGGCCCGGTAGTAAGTGATGTCCAGCAGCCGCGCCAGCAGATTGCCAACGGTGACGCGCCCGGCCAGGTCATGAAGTTTGGTGATGACTTCCTGCGCTCGCCGTGCCCGGACGGCATCGTCAGGGCCTAAGTGATCCAGAGAGTCATGGAGGGCTTCCCAAAGGGAACAAGAAGACAGAGTGAGGGAACTGTCCTCTTGTCCCCCCTTCTCCCTGTCCCCTTGTCTCCCTGGCCTCCAGCGCAGCAGGTAGAGGGCGGTGTCCGTGAGGGCGAAGGCGGGAGAGCGGAGGAGCCCGGCCAACGCCAGGTCGTCGGTGGGGTCGGACAGGGCGGCCAGGCCATTGAGCAGATCGCGCACCTCCGGCCGGTCGTAGAAGCCCCGCCCGGCGACGGTGACGAAGGGGACGCCAGTCCGCTCCAGCGCGTCCTCATAGGGCAGGAAGCCGGTGGCGGCGCGAAAAAGGAGTGCCATCTCCCCCCATTCCACCTTCTCCTCGTCGTGCAATCGGCGCAGGCGACGGGCCAACGCTGCCGCCGCCGCTGCGCGTCCCTCGCCGGCGTTCTCCCCCAGTCCCAGGTGCAGTTCCACGTGAGGGGGTTGGACTCCTGGGCGAGGCTCCTTCCGGTGGGCGGTCAGCGGGACAAAGGGGACGGCGTAGGGCCGCTCGGTGTCGTCTTCTTCCCCCAGGATAGGGGCCAGCAGGTCGTTGGCGAGAGCGACCAGAGCAGCGTGGGCGCGGAAGGTGAGATCGAGGGGCACGTGCCGTCCCCCGGCAGCGACCACGTCGGCCTGGACGCGGCGGAAGACAGTCACGTCAGCACCGCGAAATCTGTAAATGGACTGCTTAGAGTCGCCGACGACGAAGAGGGCACCGGTTTGGGGTTTGGGACTTGGGATTTGGGATTTGGCGAAGCCGCTGAGAGCGTAGACGAGACGCTGCTGGCGGCTGTTGGTGTCCTGGAATTCGTCCACCAGGACGGCACGGGCCTCAGATTGCCAGCGGGCGCGGACCTCGTCGTTCCCGGTGAGGAGGGCGAGCGCCTTGGCCTCCAGGTCGTCGAAGTCCAGGGCGCGGCGGTCGTCCTTGAGGCGGTCGTACTCCGCCAGGGCGCACTCGAAGAGACGGTACAGGCGAGGGAGGGCATCGGCGCACCGCTCGTCCAGCGCCCAGGAGATGGGCTTCTTCTTCAACAGAGGAGCGAGGGCGGCGTCGAAGCAAGTGCGGAGGGCCTTCATCGCTTCTCGCGCCGCCTCCAGGTCGTCGGCGTCCCAGTTCTTCTTCGTCCCGCCGGTGGAGATGGCGGCCCGCAGGGCCAGGAGGGCGGTGAAAAGGATGTCCCAATCGCGATCCTCCAACGCGGCGCGAGCCTCGGCCCAGCGGGCCAGCACCTCCCGCCGGGCGGTCTCCAGTCTGTCGTCGGCCCGGCGAGCCTGGAGATGGGGCAATCGGGACAGGGGGCCGGTCCAGGCCAGGTGGTCCAGCCGCTTATGGAGCCAGGCCGCCAGTGTGTCGGACCAACTGACCAGATAGTCGGCATCGACGTCAGCATCAAATGCGGCGACGGCGTCCAATCGTTTCTCCACCAGAAGAGCGAGGGCCTGCCGCAGTTGGTGCTCGGTCAGATACTCAAAGAGAGGGACTGTCTGTGGGTCTGTGGCGGCCCAGGCCAGCGCTGCGTCAATGGTGCGGGCCTTGAGCAGCGCGGCCTGGTTCCCGTCCAGGACATCGAAGTCGGGGTCTACCGCGGCCTCGGCGGGGTGGGCGCGGAGAATCTCGGCACAGAGGGAGTGAATAGTGCCGATGCGGGCCCCGTCCAGGGCGGCAAAGGCTTTCTCCCAACGGGCCCGCTCCGCCAGGTCCCCGCACCGTCCTTCGACAGACTCAGGGCATTGCTCCAGCCAGGTCTCGATGGCAGCGCGTATGCGGGCGCGCATCTCGCGGGCCGCCTTTTCGGTGAAAGTGATAGCGATGATGGAGCGAAGAGGCAGACCGGATTCCAGCAGCGCCAGGTAGCGGCCCACCAGCGTGCGAGTCTTGCCGGAGCCAGCGCCAGCGGTGACGACGAGGGCCTTGTCTGGAGCCTGGACGGCGTCAGATTGCTGGCCGGTGAACTCATAAAGTGAGAGAATGGTTGGCATGGCAGTGGGACAAGTTGGCAACTTGTCCTACGATTATCAACCCTCCCACAACTCGGAGACTGGGTGGGTTTGTCCCATCATCGCTTCCTGCCAGCCCTGGCGGAGGCTCGCTTCGGCAGGTTTCAGGGCCACGCTCTCACGAAACAGACGGATGATCTGGAACAGGTTCGGCCGGTATTCTCTGGGAACCTCGTGAATCTCGTGGACAATCTGCTCTTCATAAACCAAGGTTTCACTGGACATTATTATTCTCCTTCGCGTCGCCGCTAGAATCTGTTGTACCCCCAGCGAAATGATAAGGGCGTGGCGTTACTATGTGTCGTGTGCTCTTGCGGATCAGTCGCCTGCAAGGAGAATCTTTTGACCCTCGCGGCGAGCAATCTCAATGATGGCGCTGCTGTCGTCCCCTTCAAACTGATGCTGGCCGACCGGAATAGGCTCTATGCGGCTATCGGTGCGAGCGGCAACGTGCCAGAGAAGATTCACGTCCGCCCGTTTGCGTTCGCCGTCAAACCGTGGTGATACTACCAGCAAATCTATATCACTCCAGGTATTGGTGTAGCCACTTGCCTGAGAGCCAAAGATAACCCCGCACTGAATGGGGATTCCCCGTTCATTCAGAGTCCGCAGGTATTGCCTGACTATCCTGGCAATTGCTTCATCAACCATTGGTATACCTCTAGTTATGCTGATCCCTTCTGCCCGATTGCCGGCGTTTCCTCAAACGGGACAACCCATACCTCCAGGCGGCCACCTAATGCCTCCACCACGCGCCGCAGAAAGGAGATCTTCGGCTCGGTCCTCCCGCTCTCCAGCCGGGCAATGCTGGGTTGTTTGGTGCCCACCAGTTCGGCCAACTGTGCCTGGGTCAACCCGCGCAGGATGCGCAATCGGGCAACCTGGTAGGCAGGTTCGGAAGATTCCCATTCAGCCCGAAACTTTGGATCAGCCATACGCTCTTCCAACCAATCCTCAAATCGAATGTTTGCATTCGTGCTCATCGCTCTCTCATCATGCTGCGATTATAACCCTAACGTTATGCAAGTCAAGTTTCCTCACCACCCTCTCGTCTTATACCGCCAGCAGAACCCAACGGCGGGGCAGTGGTCGGGGCAGCCGCCCGCAGGTGGAGCGGGGAGGAACCGCCCCTCCCGCACGGCGGCGACGTAGGCCCTCACGTAGCCGATCACAGTCTCAGCAGCCCCCTCCACGCCTCCCTCGTACCGCCCCAGGCGCAGGTAACTGGGGCTGGCGGAACCGATGTGCCAGTAGAATCCGCCAGCGACAGGCCCCAGACCCAGCGCGTCCTGCACCGCCAGAGCGTAGAGGGGCAACTGCAACCGTGTACCCTCCTCCAGTTCGCGGGCGGAGATGCGAGAGGAGCCGGCCTTGTAATCCACCACGCGCAGAGAGCCATCGGGAGCGCGATCCACGCAGTCAATGTAGCCTCGAATCTGGATACTGAATACTGGATGCTGGAGGATCAACGGGGGTTCGCCGTGGAGGCCAAAGGGGAGTTCCTGGGCGTAGGGCTCGTACCCCTCGCGTGCCTCCTCCAACGCGACGACGGTTTTCTCCAGCACCGCCAGAAACTCCCGCTGCTGCTGTTCCCACAGCGCGGTGGGCCGGAAGCCGTACTCGCTGGGGGCAGACCCAAACACTGTCTGTGCCACCTCCGGCAGGGCGGAGAGGGGGTCGAATGGAGCCAGGCAGTAGACCTTCTCCAGGACGCGGTGATAGATGGAGCCCAGGATGAGGCGGTCGAACCCTTCCTGGGGCAAGGTGCGGGGCTCCAGGTGCAGGACGTGGGCCACGTAGAAGTGCAGGGGGCACTTGGCGTAGGTCTCCAACCGGCTGCTAGACCAGACGTGATCGGGGCCGTAACGTGCCGCCATGACGGGGGCCAGCAGACTCAGGTCCCCCTCGTAGGGACCGCCTGGCTGGCGGGCCAGCCGTGCCTGCACAACCTCCGCACCGGCCAGGGCCGCCTGCCACCTCTGGTCAATGTAACCGCCGTTTTCCTCCGCAGCCGGCTTGAAACCCGCGTGGGCCGCCGCTACGACGAACTCCTGCGGCGAGGCGGCCTCCTCCGGCGGAACCTCGCCCGGACGGACGCGCCGGAGAGGAGCATCCACCAACCGCTGTAGGTGGTGCCAGTACGGGGAAGGTTCCCACGCCTGCCCGTCGTCGGCCAGATAGGGGCGGCACAGTAGCAGCCGCTCCCGGGCGCGGGTGACAGCCTCGTAGAACAGAGTGACCTCTTCGCCGCGCAGACGGGGCTCCAGGGGCAGTCCCCGCTCCCGCAGGAGCGCCCTATCACTCTCCCGCAGCAGGGGGTCCTCCCGCTCGGCGGCGGGGAACTCTCCCTCGGATAGGCCCAGGAGAACGACGGCGCGGAAGGAGAGCCCCCGGGCGTGGAGCACCGGTGCGGCGAGGATGCTGCCTGACTCAGGGGGCGGGATGGTATAGGTGGTTGCCTCGACCGCGCCGCGTAGTTCATCGAAGAAGCGAGTGTCGGCGGGGCTTTCCACTGACCCCCCCCCCGCCCCCCCCCCCGGGGCCGCCCCGAAGCGGGGAGGGGAGACTCCCCCTTCCCTGGCCGGGAAGGGGGTCGGGGGGTTAGGTGACCCCACGG
>JAUWOI010000562.1 GCA_030612185.1 Anaerolineae bacterium | reverse complement strand
TGTGTCAACGTGGGGCGCACCGGCGCGCTGACCCCCTACGCCATGCTGGATGAGGTGCTGTTGGGCGGTGTGACTATTCGCAGGGCCACGCTGCATAACTTCGAGGACCTGCAACGCAAGGACATCCGTATCGGAGACCGGGTCGTCATCAAGCGCGCTGGCGACGTGATTCCCTACGTCGTCGGGCCGGTGGTGGCGGTGCGCACGGGGGCTGAGAAGGGCTACCGGATGCCGGAGGTCTGCCCATCCTGCGGCGAGCCGGTAGTCTCACCGGAGGACGAGGTGGCGGTCTACTGCATCAACGTCGCCTGCCCGGAGCAGCGTGTGCGGCGCGTGGCCCACTTCGCGGCCGTGATGGACGTCGAGGGGCTAGGCGAGCGGACGGCGCAACTTCTGGTGGAGCGCGGTCTGGTGCGGGATGGTGCCGACCTGTACTACCTCAAGCGGGAGGATCTGCTGCCGTTGGAGGGTTTCGCCGAGAAGAGCGCGGACAACCTGCTGGCGGCCATTGAGGCCAGCAAGGAGCGATCTCTGGCGCAGGTCATCGGTGCGCTGGGCATCCGGGGTGTGGGCGGCACCATAGCGCAGTTGCTGGCACGGCATTATCGCTCGTTGGATGAACTGGCGAAAGCCAGTCGGGAGGTACTGGAGGGTGTCGAGGGGCTAGGGCCGCACACCGCCGGGGCCATTGTGGAGTGGTTCGCCCGCCCCCGTAATCAGGACTTCGTTGAGAAGTTGCGTCGAAAGGGGGTGAAACTGAGGCAAGAGGCTCCTGCTACACCTGTGGAAGGCCCGCTGGCGGGCCAGACCTTTGTCATCACCGGTACGCTGTCGTCAATGAGCCGCGAAGAAGCAACCCGGCTCATCGAACGGCACGGCGGCAAGGTAACCGGCAGCGTGAGTCGCAAGACGGACTACCTGGTGGTGGGAGGAGCCCCCGGGGGCACCAAGTACCGCAAATCACAACAACTGGAGGTGCCGATGATTGACGAGGCGCGGTTGTTGAGGATGATTGGCCAGGGGCAGGGCAGCACGGTGGATGGAGTGGACTCTCAGGGACAGTTGTCATTGCCGCTGGAATGATCTCTTGGAGATTTGAAACACGATGTCCCTGGCACCCGGTACCGATCGGAGAGCGAAGGCGTACCCTAAAATACAAATTGTGTTATAATCTATATAATCATCACTTGGAGGAATGGCAATGATGAATTCGATCTACAGACGTGTTGAAGAGATGAACCAGCGGGTGGCCGGTCTTCAGGAGAAGGGGCACTATTTCTACTTGCAGCCCATTTCTGAACTGGATGGGGCCTGGGTCACGGTCAACGGGCGGCGCATGCTCCTGTTCGCCGGCTACGGTTACCTGGGACTGCTGGGCCATCCGAAGATCAATGCAGCGGCGCAAGAGGCGCTGGCCCGCTACGGGACAGGTACTCACGGCGTCCGCATCCTGGCTGGTACACTGCCACTGCACGAGGAACTGGAGCAGACTATCGCTCGTTTCAAGAAGGCCGAGGCGGCCATCGTCTATTCCAGTGGCTACGTCACCAACCTGGCGACGGTGTCAGCGCTCGTGATGGGCCGCAACGACGTCGTTATCTGCGACAAGTTCAACCATGCCAGCATCGTGGATGGCTGCCTGCTCAGCCGCGCCAGGTTTGCCCGCTTCCGCCACAACGACATGGCCGACCTGGAACGGCGCTTGCAGCAGGCCGACCCCGACGCCGGCAAACTGGTCGTCGTGGACGCCGTCTTCAGCATGGATGGCGACATCATCAATTTGCCGGAGGTCAGCCGGCTGTGCCGCGAGTACGACACGCTGCTGATGGTGGACGAGGCTCACAGTGTGGGTGTGCTGGGTGAGACGGGCCATGGCATCGAGGAGCACTTCGGGCTCGAAAACTCCATTGACCTGTACATGGGCACGCTCTCCAAGCCTATCCCCAGCGTCGGTGGGTACGTGGCGGGGAAGCAGGAGATAATCACTTATCTGAAGCACGTGGCGCGGGCGTTTGTCTTCTCAGCCTCGCTGCCACCGGCTCAGACCGCCGCCGCCAAGGCGGCGTTCGAGGTGATAGAGGAGGAGCCGGAGCGCGTGAAGGTACTTCAGCGCAACATCGGACTCTTCCTGGGTGGGCTCAAGGCGCGGGGATTCAATACGCTCAACAGCGAGACGCCTATCGTGCCCATCATCTGCGGCGAAGACGAGCGGGCATTCGAGATGACGAGGCTGTGCCAGCAGGAGGACATCTTCGTGCTGCCGGTGGTCTCCCCTGCTGTGCCGGTCGGGCTGGCGCGGTTGCGGGCCAACGTCACGGCGGATCACTCGGAGGAAGACATCGCCTACGCGCTGGACGTCTTTGAGCGGGCGGGCAAGGCGGTTGGGGTCATCTGAATGACAAATGAGCAAATGAACAAATGACAAATGGCAGCATGAGCGGGACGGTTGTGCTGAAGCGCAACCGCGCCCGGCCGGTACTGCAACGCCATCCCTGGGTCTTCTCCGGCGCGATTGAGCGTTTCGAGGGGGAGGCGGCGGATGGCGACGTGGTCGAGGTGCGCGACGCGGGCCGCAACTGGCTGGCGCGGGGCTACCTCAACCGGCGTTCTCAGATCGTGGTGCGGCTGCTCACCTGGCGGCAGGACGAGGTCATTGACGGGGAGTTCTGGCGGCGACGGCTGGAGCGAGCGGTCGCCGCCCGCCCGGCTCTCGCCGCCGCCTCGGTCCCCACTGC
>JAUWOI010000020.1 GCA_030612185.1 Anaerolineae bacterium | reverse complement strand
AAACAACATCTTGCGGTCTGAAAATGGGCCGTAGGCGCGGATTCCATTCCACGCAGTATCTCGTGCTGCGGAAAGCGCGGCTACATTGTTCAGAACCGAGCCGCAAATAATTCGTCTATCCATCACAGACCAGGCCCCCCCATCAAAATGAGAATTGCTGCGGTGAAAGCGGTGATCCCCACCAGGTCAGCCTCCCGATAGGTGAAAGGTTCCCAGTTCTCGTCCACCAGTTCTACCTCCCAGGATTCGGGCGTCAGGGCGGCGATGATGCCCAGGCCAATCGGGGGGAAGCGTGAACTGCGGTTGACCGTCAGCCCCGTGCGTACCGGGTTCACTGGGTTTATCAAAACCAACCTGCGTCTCATCAAGTCCTCCTCAATAATAAAAAGTTGTGACACCCAACTATTGGGTAAAAAAAGCGGACTATTGCCAATCGAACCCCAGACTGTGAGAAGCCTTCAATAACAACCGGTGCAGCGTCTGCTGTTCTGCCTCGTCAAGGGCCGACAGAAAGTCACGGGTGTAAACGACTGTCCCGATGACCGTCTCCTGGTAGGCTATTTGCCCCTCCTCGGTGAGGCTCAGCCACCAGTTGCGCCGGTCATCCTCGTCCTGCATCTTTTGGATCAGCCCCTTGCTGACAAGTCTTTGGACGTACACGGAAATCGTGCCTGGGTTGATATCCATAAGATGTGACAACTGTTGCGAATTGACCGGCGCGCACTGGCCCAGCACCATCAGCACCGCCCGGTCGGAGAGCAACAAGCCGGTGGGGCGTCGTCGTTCATACTCAGCCATGCGTGATTCATAGGCGTGCGCCAGGCTAAACAGAGATTGGTTGATCTGCAGGTATTGCTTGTCCGAAAGCGGCATCTGCCCCTCGCTGTGAGATTGGTTGTAGTATCCAATAGTTGTATTATACAACTAATTGATAAAACTGTCAAGGCCCCCGTGCCAGCCAGAGCAGCACCCCACCCATCGAGTAACTGAAGTCGAGCGGTAACTGCATCATCAGTGTGTCACCGACGACGTTGCTGAAGATCTGCGCTAATCGCCGGAGACTTCTGCTTCCTCCCTTGGCGGCGCTTCCGGCGCTGATGCATCCTCCTTGCGCGTCAAGAAGTAGGTGATCAACAGCGCCAGCCCGATGAAGAGCGGGATCAGGCCGACCAGCATCCAGGGGCCAAAGTAGAGAGGGTACGTCGTCTTCACGACGAACCCTATGGGCCACAGACCGATCATCAGGGCCACCCCCAGCGCTGCCAGCGCGATGCCCCAGCCCAGCAGTCCTCGGCCACGGCCACGCGACGCTCTCACGTACTGCGCGTACTGCTTCGGCAGCAGCCCCTTCTCCGCCAGCGTTATGATCTCCCGGTGCTTGAACCACCGCATCAGGACGATGGTGCCGAAGATGGCGACCAAGAAGGCACTAGGGACTACACACGCACTCACTCCAAACCACCCGTCCATTTTTCCCTCCTTACATTTGTTGTTTAGCGCTCAGTTGCTTTCACCCATTGCACTCTTCAGCGTGATGTTTCCGCTACTGGTACTGATCCGTAGCAGCGGGCCACCACCGTTGACCTCGCCCGCGACGTGCCTCTGCCCGAATTGAGTCATCGTCACAGCGAAGTCGGTTTGGATGTCGCCGGAGTCGGTTTCGACGTCCAGGTCGAAGGCAGCGTCGGCGGGGAGAACCAGGCGCACATCCCCGGAAGTGCTCTCTACCCGGTGCTCCCCCCGGGTGTGCAGGCTCCCGGAGAAGCGGATCTTCCCGCTGGTGGTTCCAAGCGCCAGTTCCACTTCTGTAGCGTTTCTAACCTCGACGGCCCCGGAATACGTCTGCAAGTCCAGTGGGCCGCTGCATCCATCCAGCGTCAGGTCGCCGGAGACGGAGGCGAGCCGGCAGGAAGTGGCACGGACACCTACCGCCGTCACGTCCCCGGAAGAGTTCTCCAGGTCGAGGTCGCCATCTAGCGTTACATCCTCCACCTGGATTTGGCCACTGCTGGTATGGGCGACGAGGCTATCTGCCGTCACGTCACGCAGTATCAGATCGCCGGAGATAGCTTTGACCTCCAGGTCACCGGCATCACTCAGGCCGATCAGGGTGACGTCGCCGCTGCTGGATTGGGCGCTCACCACGCCGTCCACTCCCTCCGCCCGGATGTCGCCACTATTGGTCCGAAGTTCCACTGTGCCGGTGACCCCGCTCGCCGTCAGGTCGCCGCTGGAGGACACCAACCGCAATGACGTCTTAGTGGGCACGCGGACCTCGAAATCCACCCGGGAGGATCTGGTGTGGGCGAAGGCGTAAATCCACTCTGGCCGGACCACGCGGACGGTGATCCGGTTCCCCTCCTGGGTCATCTGCACCTCCGCCTGCCGGCGGGCGTCCTCCTCGTTCTCTCCCCATAGGCTCAACCTGGCGGTCACCTGTACCTCGTCTCCGGTGCCACCTATCACTGTCACGTTGCCTGACATGGTCTCCAGATCCAGGACCGTCGGGCCGTCCACGACGAAAGCCTCCTCCACCGTCTCCTCGACGTGGGTGTCGGCCCGGTAGAAAAAGCGCGCCCCCCCGAAGGCGGTTCGCCCGGCCCAGAGGGTCAGGAGGATACCCCCGCAGACCAGCAGTTCCAGGAGTACCAGGATTCCCACAAGCCACCACTTTCTCCTCATATCCACCCCCTTTTCACTCTTTTTGACCGTGGTTGACACGAAATGTTTCATTGACGCGAAACGTGAAACGTGAAACGTAAGGCACAATGTAAGTGTTCAGGGGGGTGCGGAAAACGCTCGCCAAGACCTCCGAGGTTTACAAAATGGTGCTCTCTCGACGATTTTGAACGGCAGACAACCCGCTTTTCAAGCCAAATTGCGACCCAAACCTCGGAGGTCTGAACGCTTACGGCACAATATTGGCACGTGCTCACATTTCACGTTTCACGTTTTAGGTTTATAATTGAAACATTGGGGCATCCAACACGGTCTAATTGTAGTGAGCGTGACTAGAATGGGAAACTGTTCACAGTAGGGCCACCCTGGCATTGGAAAGGAACAGCGCCATGTCCACGATATCGGATCAAGAGTATCTCTTGACCGATCAGTACCGGGATGCGTCTAATCTGAACGCGCGGATTCAGATTCACGTTTTATTCAGCACCAACAAGTATGGCTGGCATCAGTGGGTCTTTGATCAGTTCGACCTTTCTCCAAAGAGCCGTATCCTTGAATTAGGCTGTGGCTCCGGTCGCTTGTGGCTCGATAATCTGCATCGTATTCCTGAGGGGTGGGAGATCACGCTGTCAGACTTCTCATCGGGAATGTTGCAGGAGGCCCGGCGGAACCTACGCGACAGCCAGCGACGCTTTGAGTTTGAAGTGGTTGATGCCCAGTCAATCCCATTTGAAGATGAAAGTTTCGATGCCGTCATTGCGAAGCATATGCTCTTCGACGTGTTGGATAGGGCGCAGGCGCTTTCAGAGATGCGCCGGGTCTTGAGGCCCGGTGGACGCTTCTATGCCTCAACGATAGGTCGGGCTCACCTGCGAGAATTATACGAACTGCTGAGCAGATTTGATCCCCATGCGGATCCCTGGGGCGGACACCCCCCTGCCGAGTCATTCCTCCTTGAAAATGGTCTCGATCAGATTTCGTTATGGTTCTCAAGAGTCACACTGCGCCGGTACGAAGACGCTCTGGTCATCACAGAGGCCGGTCCTCTGGTTGCCTACGTCCTATCCACGGCTGCTAAATCTATTCTGGTTGGTGACAGGCAGGCGGAGTTCACCAAGTTCGTGGAGCAGGAACTGGCCCTGTACGGTGCCATCCACGTCACCAAAGACTCCGGCATCTTTGAGGCGTTTCGGGATGAGGGCGCTTAACTCAAGAGCGTTGAAGTGCTACGAATGTAATCAACAGGAGCCAATGGGTGGGAGGGAGCGACGCGGAACTGGTGGCGCGAGCGCGGCGGGGCGACGTGGTCGCCTTCGAGCAACTGGTGCTCAGGCACCAGCGGTACGTCTTCAACCTGGCCTACCGGGTGCTGGGCGACTACGCCGAGGCAGAGGATATAACCCAGGAGGCTTTCGTGCGCGCCTGGCGGGGGCTACCCAGCTTCCGAGGCCAGGCCCGCTTTACCACCTGGCTCTACCGCATCGTCCACAACCTGTGCCTGAATCGGCTGCCGGGGCTGCAACGGCAACTGCTTCAGGCCGAGCCGCTGGAGGAGGTGCTAGCCAATCCCGATCCCTCCCCACCCGACCTGTTCGAGGCGCGGGAGCGGATGGCGTTCCTGCACGCCCAGTTGGACTATCTGCCGGAGAAGTACCGGCTGGTGTTGACGCTGCGCTACCTTCAAGATCTTTCCTACGCCGAGATTGCTGCCGCGTTAGACGTGCCAATGGGAACAGTGAAAACCCACCTCCACCGCGCCCGCCGGTTGTTGACGGAGCAGTTGCGCCAGTGGGAGGAGCACACCGCCGGGGATGGAAACTAGATTGTTCCCAGTGCAAAAGTGGAGCAGACTTTCCAGTCTGCCATCTGGACAGGCTAGAAAGCCTGCCCCACGCATCGAGAACTGGATAGGAGTGTGACCTATGCGCTGCCTTGACGTGCAGATGGAATTACAGGCTTATGCAGATGGAGAACTGAGCTCAGAACGGGCCGCGCTGTTGGAGCAGCACCTGACCGGCTGTGACGGTTGCCGGGCAGAACTGGCACGCCTGCAGGCGGTGGTAGCGGCGTTGGAGGCCTGGCCCCTCGTGGCCGAGCCGGTCCAACTCACGGCTCATGTTATGGCCCGGGTGAGACCACGTCCGGCGCTGCCCGCCTTCCGGCTGCGCTGGAGTGACTTCGCGATCAGCCTGGCAGGAGCCGGGTTGGCCTTCGCCGCTGTGCTGGCCTGGCACTACCTGGCCTCGACCAGCCTGGCCCACCTGTACCACGCGCAGATGGTCCTGCGGCTGGAGATGCTGCGGTTGGAGGTATTGCTGCTGATACAGCGCCTGGCCAGGACCGGCACTGTAACCTGGGGGCTGCTTTCGCTTGCGGGCATAACGCCCATCATTGTTCTAGCCCTCGCCGCGTGGGAGCGAGAACCCTTTCCCATGCAAGAATACGCTCCATAACAGGCGTATCCACCACTTGGGAGAGCAGCAGACCTCATTCCGCCACTTCGTATAGTTCCAGCAGCACGCCATGGGCGGATTTGGGGTGGATGAAGACGTAGCGGGTGCCATGTGCACCTGCCCGCGGCGACTCGCTCATCAGTCGCGCCCCGGCCGCACGCAACCGCTCCATCGCCGCCGCAATGTCCTCGCCCGCCAGGCAGACATGGTGCAGGCCCTCGCCTCGCTTGTCAAGGAAGCGAGCGACGCCGCTTTCTTTGTCCAAAGGCCGTAGCAACTCGATCTCCCCTTCACCAGCGGGGAGGAAGGCGATCTCGACCCCCTCTTCGGGCACTTCCCGCCGCTCGGTCACCTCCAACCCCAGCGTCTCACGATAGAACTCCAGCGCCGCGTCAAGGTCGCGCACGGCGACGGCGATGTGGTGGATGGATGGGCCCCTGCGGTCTCTGGCGATCTCTCCTGGCAACTCAAACTTGCCATCTTCATCGGGCTCAAAATCCAGCACCTTGACGACAGCATCAGTGTTCAAAGGGCCATAAACGTGGGGAAAACACTCCCCCCCTTCGAGGCTTTCGTGCCGGATTTCAGCCCGAACTTTTTCAGATGTTATGCACAGGAGCACCAGCCCCTTTTGGGCATGAAAGAAAGCATTTGCCACTTCGATTACCTGCTGCGGGGTTGAGCAGTGTATGAAGCCATCAGAGTCCAAAGTAGCACCGCGATAGACTCCGGTCATTTTTGCCTGCTCCCATTGTTCACGCTTTGTGATGTGCAAGATGATGCCCATAGTAATCTCCTCATAACAGATGTCGCCCAACGTGATCGGGGCTTGCGAACTTCGCTGCTCAGAACAAAGAACCCCGGCCTCCAACAAAGACCGGGGTTCTAATCAGCCGCTGGGCAGTTTCCTCTTTTCCCTACTGCTGCTCCGGTGGCTGATAGTCGGCACACACGATGACAGAAATGTCGTACTCAGCGGTAGGGTCATCGGCCCCGTGCACCACCGCCGTCAGCGAGAGGCCGAGACAATGGGCAAGGGACTCGGCGGTGTAGGTCTTGCCTGTATGGACGATGATCAACGTATCGGCACAGTCGGAGCGGTCGGCGTTATCGGTGCGCGCGACCTGAAAGCCCTGTTGCTGGAGATGCTCAGCCACGAGCGCTGCCAGCCCCGCCGTCGTCGTCCCGTTCAACACTTCGATGGTGGCCTCCTCGGCCTCCAGGCGCGCAGCCGGGTCATCCGCCTGGGGCAAGGGCGCTACGGCGGTAAAAATATAGTCTCGCAGTTCCCGCATCTGGTCGCGCAGCGGGATCAACACCTCCTGCCCGTTGGGCGTTTTCCAGAACTGGGTGTAGTACTCGTCAATCACGCCGTAGCGGATATCGTCGGGACCCACCTCACTCGCCAGTTGCGCCAATGCAAGCACCTCATCCAACGCCAGATCGGTCACCACCGAGTCTTGCAGTGTCTGCCATAGTTCGGCAGCGCGGGGCAACAGTTGCAGCAGCAGGTCAGGCCGAGTGACCTGCTCAAATACCGCCAGGATGACTTGTTGCTGGCGCTTGGCACGGTCGAAGTCACCTCCGACGGTGTGGCGGGTACGGGCATACTTGAGCGCCGTCTCGCCATCGAAGTGCTGCCAGCCGGCCGGAATGTACAGTGGGTCGTAGCCATACGCCTCGTCAGGGTAAGTGGGATCCGCAACTTCCTCCTCCACGTAGACGTCAACCCCGCCTATCAAGTCCACCAATTGCTCGAAGGCGGCGAAGTTGACGCGCACGTAATGGTGGATGGGAACACCGAGGTTGTACTGCACAGTCTTGACCGCGAGTGCCGAACCACCGCCGGGGTAGTCGTAGATTTCGCCGATGTAGTGAGCAGTGTTGATGCGCCCCTCCTCGTAACCGGGGATTGGCACCCACAAGTCGCGTGGGATGGAGAGCATCCCGCCGCTCATCGTGACCGGGTCAATCGTCAACACCAGCATCGTGTCGGTGCGCCAGGGGCCTTGTTCGTGCTCGCGCTGGTCAATGCCCATCACTAAGACGTTGATTCGCTCGGTGCCCTCCCAGCGCGGCAGCGGCTGTCCCGGTTCGTAGGATACGTCGTCGGCCTCGTTATGCTCTATGGTGAAGTCCGGCAACATGTCAGAAGCGGCGATGAACTGCCGCACCTGGTCGAAGACAAACAGCCCGGCCGCGCCGGCGATCACCAGAAAGAGTACAGCCAGGCCAACTGCAAGGATTTCTTGAATCGTCCTGCTCGAACGTCGCACGCGCTTTCTACTGCGCCCCATTGTTACCCTCCCAAACTCCTTAAGAGTTGGATTATAACACGATTGACACTTGGAAGCAATCAGGGCAGAAATGTTACGTAGAGCCGCCCCCGACTGACGACGTACAGCCGCTCTGCCGCCTCGTCCACCGCCAGCGCTTCCACCCCGGCGAAGGCTTCCCCAACGTGGAATTGCCCCTGGAATACTCCATCGGGTCCTAATACGATCACCCGCCCGTTGCCCCCATCGGCCACATAGACTGCAGTGCTACTGCCATCTGGGACAACCGCTAACGCGACGGCCTGGCTGAAATCGCCGGGTAGCCCGCGCACGTCGAAGGGCTGGAATTCGCCTCCCAGGAATTTGAGGATTGTCCCATCATCGTAAAGGATGTAGATGTTGCTGTCTATCGCCATGTCCAGCGCGGTCGCCAGCCCCTTGGGTGGAGGGGTGACGAAGTAGCGATCGGGCTGCTCAGGATAGGTGTCACCTCGAGGCTCGTAACGCCAAATCTGGTTAGCGGCGGTGTCCAGAATGTAGAAGCGGTCTTCGAAGGACGCGACAGCCTTAGACTTCCCAGTCGGTGGCGTACCCAGAAGGGAACGCTTCAATTGTGGGGTTCCCCCTTCGTCTCCCCAGGCTGGGTCGTAACTCACCACCACCCCGCCCTCTTCGAGAATAACGAGCCCGCCCGTCTGTCGCTCGCCTCCTGGACCGACCCAGGCGAAATCCACCAGGGTTCCCACCCTCCCCTCCCCGATCTGCTGCCTTTCCTGAACAAGGACTTCCTCCTCGCCCACGCCTTCGCCAGCCGAGTTCAGAGTTAGTTGAGCCACCCATCCCCCTGCCGGGTCTAGGACAAAGATCATCTGCCCATGAACGACCAGTTGGCGCGGCACAGAACCCGGTCCAAAGTCCCATAGTTGGATAGGGGTCAGGCGGACGACGCCGTCGAAACGGTCGAGGGCGTCCTGGGTCTGGGCCTGCAGCGCCATAGCATCCGGGCCGTCGGGCCGCAACGCGGCGGCGGCACTGGCGTGTTCCAGCGCAGCCTCCCAATGGGACCGCGCCTCCTCTGAAACGCCTCCAGCGGCCTGAGCCAACACCGTCTCATCCTGCGCCTGCTTGATGAGGCTGTGGAAGCGCGCTTCTGCCCCAAACCACAGATAGGCCAGCGCCACGACGATGGCCAGCACGACCGGGATACCGATAGCGACAGCCATCATCACAGCGCGGTTCTCCCTGGGGATCGACCGGGGAGGGCGTGCCCGGCGACGGGCCTCCCGTTCGGGACCCGGGAGCATACGCCGGAACAATGTACCCACCCCGCCGACCAGCCACGCACCAGCGGTGGCAATCCCGCGCCCCACGGAGCGAATGTTAGCGGCAATCCCGCGTCCCACAGAACGGATGCCTCCCCTCATTCGTTCGCCCAGTGTGGGCCCAGGTTTGCGGGCCGGCTTCGGGCGCGCGCGCGGCCTTGGCCTGAACTGCTCGTGCGGCTCGACTGGCCTCGCCAAGGGCTCGGGGCGTCGGCTGGGCTGCGGAGCCTCGACCTCAGAGACCGTGGGCGTCTCCTCCGGCGGAGCCCAGCGCACAACCTGCGCGACGAAGTCGACTCCAGCCCCGACCTGCTCCAACCCCTCCAGGATCTCCGACACCCCGGCACGGGGCAGCACGCGGGCGATGGCCTCGCCGCCAGCCTCCCGCATCAAGGCCGGCGATGCCAGCAGCAGCGTGTCGCCAGTGGCGACGAAGGTGTGGTAAAGACGCACGTCGGCCAGCGGCCCTATCCCTAGGTGAGACGACTCCGCACCACGGGGGAAATGCTCCAGGTACTGCTCATAACTTTCGGCATCCTCGGTCAGATTCACATGGAGGACGCAAGCCCGAGCGGGGCCGGCCTGGAGGATGAAAACTTCAGCATCACCTTGCGGTATCTCCGGTCGGATCGGAGAACGCGGCAGGACGGCGCAGGTGAGGCCACCGTAGCACCGCTCTGAGGGGATGGCGTGCAGGTTGATCTGGAACAGGCGGTGACAGGCGGCGGCCGCCGCCTGGCGCAGCGCGGCCGTGATACTGCCGCTGGTGGACCAATAAGCCTGTGCCACCACCTCGCGCAGTTCCCGGTATAGGTGTGATGACGCCGGGCCGGTCAGGTCCAGCAGAATGAAAAGACGTTCATCTTCCCGGCCACGGGCCGCCCATGACGGCGAGGTCAAAGCCGCAGCACAGGGAGCACCATCTTCCAGGCGCATACCACCGGCGACACGCAGCGTGCCGATCACAGGCTCAACTGGGAGGGCGGCAGGATTAGCCGAGTTCATCTCACTATTCTCCTCTTGCTCCGTACTCAACCAGTTCCTCAGACATCACCTCACCCCCAATAGCCGCTTGCTCCTGACATTATACCGCCACCCTTGCACCAACGCAACACTTGATGCTCGTCCAGCATCCAGTCCGCTGGCCTACTCCCACTCAATCGTCGCCGGGGGCTTGGAGGTGACATCATACACCACACGATTGACCTCCGGTACCTCGTTGACAATGCGGTTGCTGATGCGGGCCAGCAGTTCGTGATCCAGTCGCGCCCAGTCGGCGGTCATAAAATCCTCAGTTGTGACGGCGCGGATGGTGACGACATGCTGGTACGTCCGTCCGTCCCCCATCACCCCTACGCTCCGTACCGGCAGCAGGACGGCAAACGCCTGCTGCGTCGCCCCGCGCCGCCGGCCCGCTGCGCCCAATTCCTCCAGTAGGATTGCGTCCGCCGCACTCCGTGTCTCCAGCCGTTCCCAGGTAACCTCGCCGAGTATGCGCACTGCCAGCCCCGGCCCGGGGAAGGGTTGCCGCCACACGATCTCATCCGGCAGGCCCAGCGCCTCCCCGACTGCCCGCGTCTCGTCCTTGAAGAGATAACGCAACGGCTCAACCAACTCAAACGACATGTCGGCCGGCAACCCACCCACGTTGTGATGCGTCTTGATGCGCACCGCCGCCCGTCGCTCAGGCCCGCGGCTCTCGATCACGTCTGGGTAAAGCGTGCCCTGGGCCAGAAAAGGCACTTCCCCCAATCTCCTCGCTTCCCGTTCGAATACCCGGATGAAACGCTCACCGATGATGCGGCGCTTTTGCTCCGGGTCAGTCACCCCGTTCAGCGCGCTTAGGAACTCCTCGGTCGCGTCCACCGGCACCAGCCGCATACCCAACCTGTTCTGGAACGTGCGCACCACCTGCCTCGGCTCGCCTCGCCGCAGAAGGCCTGTGTTGACGAAGATACAGGTCAGTTGGTCGCCCACGGCGCGGTGCACCAGCGTCGCCGTCACTGCGGAGTCGATCCCGCCGCTGAGCCCGCACACTATCTGGCCCGTCCCCACCTGGGCACATATCGCCGCCACCGCCTGCTCAATGAAGGCCGCCGGAGTCCAATCGGGCACACATCCACAGACCTCGACGGCGAAGCAGCGCAGAATCTCCCTCCCCCGGACCGTATGTACGACCTCAGGGTGGAACTGGAGACCGTAGAGCCTCCGCTCCAGGTCACCCATCGCCGCCACGGGGGAGTTGGTGCTGTGCGCCAGCACCTCAAAGCCCGGCGGCACCGCCTCAATACGGTCGCCGTGGGACATCCACACGCGCGGGTCAGAGGCGAGAGGGAAGAGGAGAGGGACGTCGGCGGTAAGCGTCACCTCTGCCGGGCCGTATTCCCTCCTGGCGGCAGGAGCCACCCGACCGCCCAGACGATGGGCAAGGAGTTGCATCCCATAACAGATGCCCAGCACCGGCACGCTTTGTGCCAGCACGTAGTCCGGTAACCGGGGGGCACCAGCGGTGTAGACGCTGGCGGGACCGCCCGAAAAGATGAAACCACGCGGCTTTAGCGCCAGCACTTCCTCAGGCGGGGCATCCCAGGGGAAGAGCTCGCAGTAAACGTGTGCCTCCCGCACACGCCGGGCGATCAGTTGCGTGTACTGCGAGCCAAAGTCGAGGATGACGAGACCATTGTCCATTGTCACTCCAACACGATTTGCCCCTCGCTCATGTCAGTGACGACGGCAAGCGAGACGATAGGCACGTTGAGACGGGCCAGATCGTCCCGTCCCCCCTCGAACCGCTTCTCGATGGCCGCGCCGATGCCGACCAACGTCGCACCAGCGTGCTCGACCAGCCGTGCCAGCGCCGCGATGGTCGCCCCCGAGGCCAGGAAGTCGTCCACCACCAGCACCCGGTCGCCCGGCCCCAGGAACTCCGCCGAGACCATCAAGAACACGTCGCGCCCCTTGGTGTGCGAGGGCGCAGCCTCGACGAAGACCGGCCCCGTCATCGTGATCGGCCTGGTCTTGCGGGCGTAGATGAGTGGCACACCCAGCGCGTGCGCCGTCGCCAGAGCCGGGGCAATGCCGGAGATTTCAGCCGTGATGACCTTGGTCACGTCAGCATCAGTAAAGTGACGGGCCAACTCCCGTCCGACTTCGAACATCAGATGGGTATCAATCTGATGGTTGATAAAACTATCGGTCTTGAGAATACCCCGGCCCAGATTCTTGCCTTCGGCCAGAATACGGTGTTTGAGTTCTTTCATTGCAATCTCCTCCCCAGGATTTACATCATTCTACACGATGTACTCACGCCTGACAAGTTGCAGGACACCAGAGATTATGACCACTGGTGAAGCCCCGCCGCAGGCTGGGGGAATGTCACAGCCGCCGCCATTGAGTTTTCCACTCACCAGGTGTATAATACGCGGGTAACATTGAACACGCCCCATCCAGTAGCACTGCCGCCGAGTGTGGCGTTTCGAGGGACTACAGAGAGTATATTTGCGGACGACAGAACCGACACGATTGACAACCGCTGGTTTCTCGACTACAATATACATTGGCTGGATCGGTCGAGAATCATTGTGATTTCTCCCCTCTCAGACTGACCGAGCCGCCAGGCAACCTTACCTTAGAGACAGAGCCTCTTTGTGCGCTCGGCCTAGCGTCCTTTTGGGGACAAACTCGGATATAGTGATTTACGATGGCACTCACCCCAGGACAGGTAATTCACGATCGCTACCGTGTCATCGCCCTGTTGAGTCAGGGCGGCATGGGCGCTGTATACGAGACATTTGACCTCAGCCTCGACGTCCGCTGCGCGCTCAAGGAAATGGTGCCCTATCCGGGCACCCCGGAGACCGTGCTGCCTCAACTTCGTGAGCAATTCCGGCAAGAGGCGCAGTTGTTGGCAGATCTCCGCCACCCCAACATGCCCCGCGTTACCGATCACTTCGAAGAGGACAGCAACGCCTATCTAGTGATGGATTTCGTCTACGGCAAGCGGTTAGATGAGATCATTGCCCAGGAGGGGGGACTGGCCGAAGACGAAGTGCTTGAGTGGGCACGACAACTGATGGAGGCCCTCACCTATTGCCACGAGCAAGGCGTGATTCACCGCGACGTCAAACCGGGGAATGTAGTCATCACGCCGCAGGGGCGGCCAATGCTGGTTGACTTCGGATTGGCGAAGTTGGTAGATCCCGACCAGTCTCGCACGCGCACAGTGATGCGAGGCATAGGTACGCCAGAATACGCCCCGCCAGAGCAGTACGACGCCAAGAAGGGATACACCGACGCTCGCACCGACATCTACTCCCTGGCTGCAACGCTGTACCACGCACTGACGGGAGAAGCACCGCCGACGGTGACAGAGCAGATTGTGAACCCGAAGAGCCTGCTGCCACCGCGCCAATACAGGGATGACCTGAGCGTGGTAACTGAGCGAGTGCTCATGAAGGCCATGTCTTTGCAGCCACCCCAGCGATTTCAAAACGTCGCGGAGATGCACAAAGCGCTGTTCGACTCGCCTCTATCCAAGGTGAAAGCAGAGAGCACCGCGTCTTCAGAAGGTGACACTGGTATGCTAGTGACAGCGCCGACTGCGACCATATTGCTGCCCTGGATGGGCGCTGCCAAACGACGAATTGACCGGCGAATTTGGGTCGCTATAGCGGCCGTCGCCATCATGTCTCTGGTAACGGTCGTCCTGGTGGCGGATGGAATCAGTGCAGGGAACGTCCCAACGGCTACAGCAACGCCCACGGCCACTGTCACGATGACACCCACCCATACCCCAACGGCTACGTCTTCCTCTACCGTTACACCCACGGCAAGCCCCACGGCAAGCCCCACGCCGAGACCGCCTACGCGTCGGCCCACAGAGATCCCTGATGAGTTTATCGATATGCCTTCCATGCGCACTCCGGCACCGCCGACCCCGACGCAGACATATATACCATCGCCCACGCATACACTAATACCCACGCCTACGAATACCCCGCGGCCAGCACCGGCGCGGACGCGCACGCCCAGTCCCGTACCGACTGATACACCTACACCGGAGCCCCCTACGCCCACTCTAGCCCCTACATCCACACCGGAACCTACGGAAACAGCAAGACCCACACTTACACCTATGCCTACAGAGAGTCCACTCAGCCTGGGGGAGAAAGGCAGACAACACTTTTAACCGGCCTATCCAATTGCCTTTTTGCCCGTTTCCGGTATAATCTGAGTAAGATCCACCCACCGAGGTAATGGAGTTGATACGCCAGGTCTGGAGATCACACACGTACACCTATCTTTGCAGGTTGTAGCGCGGCGACCAGACGCCTGCGCCGCTTTGTGCTACAGCCTGCTTCCCCCGAACCCACACTAAGTGGGTTTTTTGCTACCCCCCATCCAAATCTACTAGAAGGAGAGAGAGATCTTATGAGCAGACCTACAATTGACGAACAGGTCGCCATTCTGATGCGCGGTGCAGAATTCGGCGACGAACAGACCAAAGAGCACATGCGAGCAGAACTGCGCGAGCGGCTGATCGAAGCGGAGAAGACCGGGCGCCCGCTGCGCGTCTACTGTGGCTATGACCCCACCGCCGTTGACCTCACCTTGGGCCACACCATCACGATGCGGAGACTGCGGCAGTTCCAAGATCTCGGCCACCAGGCAATCTTTGTTATCGGTACCTTCACTGCCCTCATCGGCGACTCCTCCGACCGAGACAAGTCCCGTCCGCGCCCCTCACTGAAGCAGGTGGAGGCAAACGCCCGCACCTACGTCCAGCAGGCATTCAGGATCCTCGACCCCGAGCGGACGGAGGTGCGGTACAACGGAGAGTGGCTTTCCAAACTTAATTTCCAGGAGACCATCAACCTGGCTGCCAATTTCACCGTCCAGCAGTTCCTGGTGCGGGACAACTTCGCCAGGCGATACGAGCGGGGGGATCCCATCTGGCTGCACGAGTTCCTCTACGCGTTGATGCAGGGGTATGACGCAGTGATGCTCCACACCGACGTCCAACTGGGAGGCAGCGAGCAACTCTTTAACCTGTTGGCAGGCCGGAAACTTCAGGAGGCTTTCGGGCAAAAGCCCCAAACCTGCATCACTTTCCCCATCTTGGTCGGCACCGATGGGGAGTTGCGCATGTCCAAGAGCATGGGCAACTACGTCGGTGTAGACGAATCTCCTGAGGATAAATACGGCAAGACTATGTCCATCCCCGACTCAGGGATGCGCAACTGGTTTGAACTCGTCACCCGCTGGGCGCCAGGGCAGATCAACGAGCTACTGGAGACGGTGGAGCGGGGAGAGATTCACCCGATGGAGGCAAAGAAAAAACTAGCCTGGGAGATTGTGTCCATCTTCGACGGAGACGAAGCCGCCGACAAGGCCGCTGCTCACTTCGAGCGAGTGCACCAACAGCGGCAGTTGCCGGAGGAGATGCCGACCTACGCGTTGACCGGCCCGACCAACGTCGTAGACATCATCCACGGCGCGGGGTTCGCTCGCAGCAAGAGTGACGCCCGCCGGTTGGTGCAGCAGGGCGCGGTCAAACTGGATGGTGAACGGATGACCAGCATCGGAACCGAGATCACGGTCGAAGGGGAGAAAATCTTGCAAGTGGGAAAGCGACGCTTTCTGAGGCTAGTGGAACAAGTATGATTGGTAGACAGGGAGGGAACAAATGAAAGACCGCACAATCCTATGGGTATTCCTGGCATTCATCCTGGGCTTCGCGCTGCCGGTGTGTGGCTGCGTCGGGACAGGGCTCCTCACACTGGGCACGCTGAGCCGTTTGGCCGGGGAACCAGCGCCGACGACAGTCGGCTTTGGCGACGCTGTGGCCGTGGTCCGGCTCGACGGGACTATCACCAGCAGCCTCGAAGACTACTTCTCCACGCAGGGCATCACGCCTGAGCGCGTGGCTGGCATGCTGGAACAGGCAGCCAACAATCCCGACGTCAAAGCCGTCGTGGTGCGCGTCAACAGCCCTGGTGGCAGCGTGATCGCCTCCGACGATATCTACCACGCACTGCTGGAGTTCGAGAAGCCGGTCGTCGTCTGGATGGGCGAGATGGCCGCTTCGGGCGGTTACTACATCGCCTGCGGCGGCGACTACGTCTTCGCCCACCCGAACACATTGACCGGCTCCATCGGCGTGATCAGCCAGTTCATCAACGTCGAGGAACTGCTGGACGAGGTCGGCGTAGACGTGGTAGTCATCACTTCCGGACCACACAAGGACATCGGCAGCCTCTTCCGTGAGATGACGGAGGAGGAACAGGCGCTGTGGGGTGCGATCATCGACGAGACTTACGAGGGGTTCGTGGAGATCGTGGCCCAGGCGCGGGGCCTGCCGCTTAAGGACGTGCGTGAATTGGCCGCCGGCAGCATCTACACCGGCCGGCAGGCGCTGGAATTGGGGCTGGTGGACGAAGTGGGCGCGCTGGATGACGCGATAGCGAAGGCGGCCGAACTGGGCGGTATCGAGGGGGAGCCCCGCGTGGTCGAATTGGAGTCGCTGCCCTCCTTCTTCGATATGCTCTACGGCTTCAAAAGCCGCTCGACGCTGCCAACACTGGAGGAGATCCTGGGCTGGGCCGGCGCGCCGTCGCTGCAGTTCCGGTTCGTCGGGCCATGAACCAACCCAGGAGCGGGACGAAACGTTGACTTGCTGGCTACGCCGGCGTCGTCGAGACGTACCAGGCCGCCACCCACCCCCGCTGGCCTTCCGCCGTCTCCACGTAGAGCCACTCGTCGTAGCGGCCCACCAAAACCCGCGCGCGCTGCGGGTCGTCGTGCACCGTGAGCGGCATATTGTGCGCAAGCCGCCCAATAAGCCCGGCTTTGACCGTGGGCCGCTCGCGCATGTTCATATCCTCAGTGGGGTAGACGGTCAGTAGCGTCTCCGGCGCGGGGCCGGGTTCGGTCTGCACGTACCAGGCGGCGACGTACCCCGTGCGCCTGCGCTGCCCTGCCACTCTCGAAGTATCGGGCAGGCGCACCCGCAACCACTCGCCCCGGTCGCCCAGCCTCGCCAGCGCGGTCTCCCGGTCGTCGATAACCGTCAGCGGCTCGTGGGGCAGGGCGATGGCGATGCGGCTGCTGCCCGTGGAAGAGCCCTTGCGCACGTTCAGCGGTTCGGCCGCGTAGATGACCAACGGGCCAGCCGGTGCCGGTTCGGGCGCGGGTTCGGGTGGCGTCGGGCTGGGGGGCTGCAGTTGGAGGTACCAGGCGGCCACGAAGCCGTCCATCCCATCCGCACGCCGCACGTGGACCCACTGCCCGCGCTGCCCCATCCTGGCGCGGGCGGCACTGGCGTCGCCCAGCACGGTGAGCGCTTCTCCCTTACCCAGCCACGCGAGTTGCGTGGAAGCGGTCGTGGGCCTGGCGCGAAACCGCACCTGGTCGGTGGTATAGATGGTGAGGTCGCTGGGCGCGGGAATCTCGACCCCCTGCAGATAGGGGAGCGGATCCACTATCCCATCCGGGTAGCCGGGCGTCTTGGCACCGATCAGTTTGAGGGTGAGGTGTAGGTGGGGGCCGAAGGAGTGGCCTGTATTGCCGCCCAGTCCGATCCATTCGCCGGCCTTCACCTGCTGGCCCTTGGAGGCCAATACCTTGGACAAATGGGCGTAGATGGTGTGATACTCGCGACCATTAGCCTGGTGCCGGATGCGCACGTGGAGGCCGTAGGCGTTGCCGTCGTTGGGCCGGATGTCGAACACCTCGCCATCCGCGCAGGCATAGATGTTGGCCCCGACCGGTGCCCGGAAGTCGAGCCCCTCGTGGCCAGCCTGGTTATACTTGGCGTAGATGTGCGGGTTCTCGCCAAAGTACTGCGTGATGGTGTGGTCATCCACGGGCCACCGCAGCCTGAGTGTGTTGGTCATGACTCCTCCCTTGCCCCTTGATCTACAGATCTGCCTCTGTCGTGATTATACTTCCCTTACACAGCCTGTCAAACAAGAGACGATGCCGATTTGAGGTCTGGAGGAAGTTGTACACCGCTCAACCAAGTGTCAACTGCTCGACCTCCCGCGTCTCTGTCACCACGTGGACCACCCGCAGGGCAGTCAGGAGCGAGAACACGACTCCGAGGATCAAAGTCGGCAGCCAGGAGAGCAGGCTGGCGACGGAGGTCAACGACATGAACAGCATGGCGGCAACGCCGAGAGGGATGAACGACTCGTAGCGCTTCAGCGTCTCCTCCATCGGCTCCAACCACTGGCGTTCCATTTCCACGCACACTTCGGCCAGTATCCTCTCTTTCTCATCCTGCGTCAGGCCGGCCTGCCCTTCGATCCGACGCTCAATCGGCATCATTACCATCCGGGTGACAGCATCGCGCGCGGTAGGCGGCAGTGAGAAGCCCTCCCGCTCAATCTGAGCAGCACATCCCAGGTACAGGCTGGCACAGGCGACCGCGGCCAGTGTCGTCAGCAGGATCGTCTGGCTCTGCGCGACCGGTCCCACCGAGAAGCGCACCCGGTTGTTCAGTTCCACGATGACCCTATAGGCGTAGAACAACGAGGCCGCCACGTAGACGAGCACCACGATGCCGCCGCCCAGGCTGACCTCCCAGGCGACGAGTATCGTCGCCCCTGAGAGGACGAAGGCGACGAGACAGGTCCAGAAGGGGCGAAAGAGCGCCGCCACGATACCAGACGTGACGGCGAGCGCCACCATCGCCAGCAAGAGCTGGCCGGCCATATACAGGGCATCGCGAGAGGGAGAGAAGAGCATCTCATACGCCTGACCAACCCGTCCGCAGGTGAGGCCGAAGAAATAGCCAGCCGCGATCAGCAGTGTAGAGAGGACAATCATCTTCATCACTTTGCCTGCGTGCCACCGTTTTGCCTGAGTCCCAGCGACGGCAGGGACTGTGTGCTCCGGCTGTTCTATCTTTTCCATCACATCTCCTCCTGTGCACTGAGCATTCCGCCGCGCCGGCCGTGCCGCACGGCGACGATCTCCGCCAGGATCGCCAGCGCGATCTCGACCGGCCCTCGCCCGCCCAGGTCGAGCCCCACCGGGCCGTGGATACGCGCCAACTCCGCCTCGCCGAAGCCCTCCTCCCGCAGCGCCGCCTTGCGCTTGGCCTGCGTGGTGCGCGAGCCAATGAGCCCGACGTAGGCCGCCCGGCTGCGCAACGATATCTGGAGCGCGGGCAAGTCGAACTTGGGATCGTGGGAGAGGATCACGACGTAGTGCTGCGGCCCCAGTTCCTCTGCCCTCAGTGTCTCCTGCGGCCAGGCAACGATCAGTTCATCCACCGTGGGAAAGCGGGCCCGGGTGGCGAAGACCCGGCGCGCATCCACCACCCGCACGTGGAAGCCCAACGCCTGCGCCAGTCCGACGAGTGGCATCGCAATGTGCACCGCGCCAACGATGACCAACGTCGGTGGCGGGGCAAAGACCTGGACAAATAGGTCGCCCTCGGTACGGGAGCGGCGTTCAGCCAACGGCTCCGGGAAGACACCCTTCACCTCTGGAGCCAGGATTGTGTCCCCCTCCAGATGGCCATCGGGCCAGGCCAGCAAAGGACCGCCGCCGTCCAGGCGGGTCACCAGCGCGACGGTCTCCTCTGCCTCCAGCGCCACCAGCAGATGGCGGTGGACTTCCACCAGCGGCTCGACGTAAACCTCAATGGTACCACCGCAGGCCAGCCCCACCTCCCAGCCCTCCTCGTCCGTCGCACTGAATCGGAGCCGCTTCGGCG
>JAUWOI010000058.1 GCA_030612185.1 Anaerolineae bacterium | reverse complement strand
CTGATCACCTATATGCGCACTGACTCCACCAACGTGGCCGGGCGGGCTCAGGCAGAGGCGCGGAACTACATCACCCAGCGGTACGGGGAGGAGTTCCTCCCGCCCAAACCACCCGTCTACAAGACGCGGGCCAAAGGTGCCCAGGAGGCCCACGAGGCCATCCGCCCCACATCTGTCTTTCGCGAGCCAGGGGCTATCAAGGAGCACCTGACCCGCGACCAGTACCGGCTCTACCGGCTGATTTGGCAGCGGTTCGTCGCCAGCCAGATGGAACGGGCGGTCTACGACACCATCAGCGTGGAGGTGCTGGCCGGTCCTGAAGACGGGGAGAAGCCCTACCTATTCCGCGTTTCCGGCTCCATCCTCCGTTTCCCCGGTTTCCTGGTGGTCTACGAAGAGGCTAAAGACGAGGACGCCGCCGAAGAGGAGCCGGCCCAGCAGATCCCGTCGCTGGCGGTGAGCGAGGTCCTAGACCTGGTGCGCCTGATTTCTCAGCAGCACTTCACCCAGCCTCCGCCGCGCTATACGGAGGCCACGTTGGTGCGGACGTTGGAGAAGTACGGCATCGGCCGGCCCTCCACCTATGCCCCCATCCTGGCGACCATCCAGCAGCGGGGGTACGTCCAGCGGGACGAAAGGCGGCTGGTACCCACCGAGACTGGCTTCTTGGTCAACGACCTCCTGGTGGAGCACTTCACGAAGGTGCTGGACTACAGCTTCACCGCACAACTGGAGGAACGCCTGGACGAGATCGCCGTCGGCCAGCGGGAGTGGGTGCCGGTGGTGCGGGAGTTCTACGTCCCCTTCAAGCAGCGGCTGGACGAGGCCGACCAGAAGATCGAGAAGGTGGACCTGGGGCCGCAGGAGATTGGGCGGGATTGCCCCGAGTGCGATCAGCCTCTCATCGTCCGCTGGGGGCGGTACGGGAAGTTCATCGGCTGCAAGGGGTTCCCCGAGTGCCGCTACACCGAGCCGTGGCTGGAGAAGGTGGGTGTGACCTGTCCCCAGTGCGGGGGTGACCTGGTAGAAAAGCGAACCCGCAAGGGGCGGGTCGGCTACGGCTGTGCCAACTACCCGGACTGCGAGTTCTGGGTCTGGAAGCGGCCTTTGCCGCAGCCATGCCCGGAATGCTGTGGGTTGCTCACCGATGGACGTAAGGGCTGGGCAAAGTGCGTGGCCTGTAAGGAGGAGTTCGAGATTGACAGCCTGCCCCAGGTGAAAGAGGGAAGAGAAGAGGGAGAAGATAGAAAATAGAAGATGGATATGGAAAGATTGCTGAAGCGATTCCTGACCTACTTACAGGCGGGACGGAACGCTTCGCCCTGCACGGTCAAGAATTACGGCAACGACATCGGTCAGTTTCTGAACTACTGCCGGGCACAGGGGGTGGGTTCGCTGGAGCAAGTGGACCGTTCACTGTTGCGAAGTTACCTGGCCGAACTGGACACTGCCGGCTACGTTAAGGCCAGTATCGCACGTCGCGTGGCAGAACTGCGCTCCTTCGGCGACTTCCTGATGCGTGAGGACGTATTGGAGCGCAATCCCTTCCGCCTGGTGAGCGCCCCCCGCATTCCCAGGCGGTTGCCGCAATACCTGACGGTGGCTGAAGTGAAGGCACTACTGGCAGCGCCCGATACGTCCACACCGCTGGGCCTGCGCGACCGGGCCATCATCGAAGTGTTGTACGCGGCAGGCCTGCGGGTCAGCGAGTTGGTGGGCCTGAACATGGCGGACATGGACCTGGTGCAGGCCCAGGCACGCGTGATGGGCAAGGGAGGCAAAGAACGCATCGGCCTGATGGGACGACCAGCGGTGCATGCGGTGCGGGCATATCTGAAGGCGGGGCGGCCTGAGTTGCTGGGCCGGCGACCGACCAACGCGCTGTGGCTCAACCACCGAGGCGGGCGACTGACGGCGCGAGGGGTGGCGCTGATATTGAGCAAGGTCGGCGATCGGGCAGACATTCGCACACCTGTCTCTCCCCACGTCTTGCGCCATTCCTTTGCTACTCATCTCCTGGATGGTGGCGCTGATCTGCGCGTGGTGCAGGAGTTATTGGGCCACGCCAATCTCGCCACGACTCAAATCTATACTCACGTCAGTCAGAGCCGGGCGCGGGAGGTTTACGTACGGGCGCATCCGCGAGCCGGTGCCTCGGATTTGCCCTAGCCGCCACTTTATGGTAAAGTAGTTGTGCACCAGCGGCGCTTGTGGTATACTAAGCCTACATTTAGCACCCTGCGGTGACAAATGGATGCGCGGAATACGTAGAGAGAGGGAGACAAAGATGGATACTATCCAGCAATTCGTCCAGCAGCACAAGACTCTGGTGGCACTGATCGGTGGGATCGTGCTGGGGCTGATCCTGGGGTTGGTCATCGGCTGGGGGCTGTGGCCGGTTCAGTGGACCAGTTCCACACCCGGCAACCTGCGCTCAGATTTCCAGAGTCACTACGTTCTCTGGGTTGCCGAGCGCTACGAGACTACCAGTGACCTGGAAGAGGCGCGCAGTAAATTGGGTGTGGAATACTGGAAGGAAGACCAACTTACTGAGACACTGGAGCGGCTGGCCCAGGAGCAGGGCGGGCAGGAGGCAATCCGCCTGCAGACCCTAGCCCAGGCCTTGGAGGAGCCCGCACCTGCTGCGCCGACGATGAGTTTCTGGGAAACACTACGTCCGGTGGCGATGGTTTGCGGAGTCGCCTTATTGGTGGTGACATTCGTGGGAGGTGTGTACCTCCTCGTCAACCGTTCGCGCAGGTCACGGGCCATGCCGGAGGAGGCTGGGCGGGGGGTAGGGACAGCCGAAGGGTTCCTTCCCTCTGAACAAGTCTCCTGGGGGGTTGAGGGGCCACCGCTGTCTCAGTTTGTCACGACCTATACGCTGGGGGATGATCACTACGATCCCTCGTTTAGCATTGAGGTGGAGAGCGGCGAATTTATGGGCGAGTGCGGCGTGGGCATCTCGGAGACCATCGGCGTAGGCGCGCCTAACAAAGTCACCGCTTTCGAGGTCTGGCTGTTCGACAAGAATGACATTCGCACCGTGACTAAAGTACTGATGTCGGACTACGCCTTCCACGACGAGGCGCTGCGTACCAAGTTGGCGCCCAAGGGGGAGCCAGTGCTGGCCGAGGTGGGGAAGGACGTAGTCCTTGAGACAAAGATGCTGCGTGTGCGGGTGCGTATTGTGGAAACAGAATACGGGGCGGGGAACCTACCACCTGATAGTTTCTTCGAAAGGCTGACGGTAGAACTGGCGGCATGGGCCAGGCCGGGGCAGGAGGGAACACCGCCAATGGCTGAGACCAACGTCCCCATCATGCCGCCCACTTTGTAGTTTGACGGGCCTGACCCTGGCACAAATTGCGCAGATAGACACCCTCGCCGTGGCAGCGTGGTGAGGGTGTTTGCTTGGGAGGAGGTAGTGCGTCGCCCGTGGTGGGCCTTTCTGCGACTCTTCTTCCGCCTGCTCTACAACGAGTTGGCCTGGACTTACAACGTAGTGGCATGGGCCGTGTCGCTGGGACTGTGGAAAGCATGGGGGCGCACGGCGATTCCGTACCTGCGAGGGGAGCGGGTACTGGAACTGGGTCACGGCCCTGGTCACCTGCTGGTGGCGATGGCGGAACGAGGTCCGGTAGCGGGAATTGACCTTTCGCCGCACATGGGACACCTGGCGCGGCGACGGTTGAAAAGAGCCGGGCGGATCGTTCCTCTTGTGCGGGCCCGTGCACAAGGGCTCCCTTTCTGCGAGGAGTGTTTCGACAGTGCCGTCACTACCTTCCCCACCGAGTTCATCCTGGACCCCGCCACGTTGCGCGAGGCGGCGCGCGTTCTGCGCAACCCTGAGCCCGCCGAAGGGCGGACGGGTGGGCGGCTGATCATCGTCGCCTGGGCTCGTCTGAGCGGGCGCGACTTGCTCTCTCGTTTCACCAGGTGGCTTTATCAGGTAACGGGACAGGGGGAGCCGCTCCCCGGCGGCGGTGAGGCGGTGCTGATGGAGGCAGGGTTCGTTCCGCGTATCGTCTGGGAGCGAGTTGGGCGCACCGAGGTGATGCTGGTCGTGGCGGAAAAGCGATGACGGGGGATTATGCTGTTTGCTCCTTCGTGCGCTTTGTGGTAAAATAGATACACGTGGTGGGTGTGGCCTAATGGTTAAGGCACCTGGTTGTGGCCCAGGAAATTGTGGGTTGGAATCCCATCACTCACCCCAAAGGGCCCGCCTTAGTCCGGCCTTAATTATACACTAGTTGCCCCCGTAGCTCAATTGGACAGAGCGTCGGACTTCGAATCCGCAGGTTGCGCGTTCGAATCGCGCCGGGGGCGTCAGCATTCCCGCAACCGAGAGGAAGCCGGACTTTCACTTGAACGGGTGGCCTGAGCGGTAACAGGGGGGCCTAAGACCGGCGCCGGCGCGACGGAGGTGGGGGCAGCACTGCTGCCGCAAGTACCTCGTCCATCCGCTCAGCCAAGATGATGTTGATCCTGCGCTGCACACGTCGAGGGATTTCAACGAGGTCCTTCTTGTTGCGCTTTGGAATGATAACCGTCTTGAGGCCAGCCCGGTAGGCTGCCATCATCTTCTCCTTGAGGCCGCCGACAGGCAATACGCGACCACGCAGCGTGATCTCGCCCGTCATCCCCACGTCGTGGCGCACAGGACGGTCAGTGAAAGCAGAGATGAGCGCTGTGGCAATAGTAATGCCAGCCGATGGGCCGTCCTTGGGGATCGCCCCCTCTGGCAAGTGGACGTGGATGTCGGTTTTTTCAAAGACGTCAGGTTTGATGCCGAGATCCTTGCTGCGGGAACGGGTATAACTCAACGCTGCCTGCGCCGATTCCTGCATCACCTCGCCCAACTGACCAGTCAGCAGTAAGTTGCCTTTGCCAGGCATTAGCGCGACCTCTACGAACGTCAGATCGCCCCCTGCCTCGGTCCACGCCATACCGGTGGCGATGCCGACCCCATCCTGCTCCTCCGTCAGGCTGCGGATGAACTGTGGCGGGCCGAGGTAACGGGCGAGCATGTTCGCTTTGATGCGACGTGGTGGCGAGCCACCCTCGGCCAGGAGGCGGGCAATCTTGCGACAGATGCTAGCAATCTCGCGCTCGAGGTTACGCACGCCGGCCTCGTAGGTGTATTCGCGCATGAGGCCACGCAACGCACCATCGGTGAAGGTGATGGGAGTATCTGCTAGGCCGTGCTCTTCCAGTTGGCGCGGGATCAGGAAACGGCGCGCGATTTCCAACTTCTCCTCGTCAATATAGCCGGGGAACTCAATCACCTCCATACGGTCTTGCAGAGCCGGCGGAATGGGACCGAGAATATTGGCCGTGGTGATGAACATGACCTTCGAGAGGTCATAGGGCACCTCGAGGTAGTGATCGGAGAAGGCGTGATTCTGTTCGAGGTCCAGCACCTCGAGCAGGGCCGCAGCCGGGTCGCCGCGGAAGTCCATTCCTATCTTATCCACCTCGTCGAGCATGAACAGGGGGTTGATCGTGCCAGCCCGCCGCATAGTCTGGATGATACGACCGGGCAGCGAACCAATGTAGGTACGGCGATGGCCCCGAATCTCCGCCTCGTCCCGCACGCCGCCCAGGCTCACGCGGACGAACTTGCGTCCCAGTGCGCCGGCGATGGATTGCCCCAGCGAGGTCTTGCCAGTGCCGGGCGGGCCCACGAAGCATAGAATCGGACTGCGCATCTTGTCGGCCGCCAGATGCCGCACCGCGATGTATTCCAGGATGCGCTCCTTGGCCTTAGGCAACCCGTAGTGGCGCGATTCCAGCACTTCTTCTACGTGCTTGACGTCCAGGTTGTCCTCGGTGGCCTCCGACCATGGCAACTCGATCAGCCAGTCAAGGTAGGTGCGGATCATGCCGGTCTCGGGCGACATAGGCGGCATAGCCGTCAGCCGGTCAAGTTCCTTATTGATCCGAGTGCGTACCTCGTCGGGCAAGTCCATCTCGGTGACTCTTTCGCGCAGTGCGTTGACTTCCTGGGTGTAGACGTCGGTCTCGCCCAACTCGCTCTGGATGACCTTCATCTGCTCACGCAGGAAGTACTCGCGCTGGCCTCTATCCAACTCCCGCTGTACCTGTGAGTGGATGTGATCCTCCAGTTCGAGCACGTCCAGTTCTTTGGCCAGCAGAATGCTGACGCGCTGCAACCGCGTTGCGGGATCAAGAGTCTCCAGCACCTCCTGCCGTTCAGCCACTTCCAGGTTCAGTGCCTGAGCCATCAGATCGGCCAGCCAGCCTGGCTCGTCTACATTCATAGCAAAGACGTAGACGTCTTCGGGCAGGTTGCGGTTCAGTTGCACGGCTTTCTCAAAGAGCGCCAGCACCGCCCGCATCAGCGCCTCGGTAAGCGGGGTTTTCTCGGTCACTTCGTAGATGGGCAGGGCACGCACGCGGATGTATGGTTCCAGGTGGACGTATTCGACGATTTGCACCCGTCGGAGTCCCTGGCTCAACATGCTGATGGTGCCGTCGGGCATACGCAACATACGGCCGATGTCCACCTCGGTGCCGAAGGTGAAGAGGTCCTCGGGGCCTGGTTCTGTTACGTCTGCATCTCGCTGGGCGATGGTAATGAGAGGTTCACCTTGCTCGGTCGCTACCTCGATGGCCTCTACTGAGCGATCACGCCCGACGAAGAGCGGCGTGACCATGCGAGGGAACATCACCATATCGCGCAGCGGCAGAAGTGGCGCTTCTATAACCCCGTCCGGAGATTCGCACAGAGGCTCTACACCCTCAAAATCATCAAAATCCAAGTCGTCCGGGGAGAATGGCATTCCCTGGAGCCTCCCTATTTGTGACTGCCAATTCTGAAACACTCTACTCCACATCATGTTCTCTTCCCACATCAGGTTTCTAGTTCTCCGTCATTATCTGGCAGCGGGGCGCCGTTGTAACGCGCCCACTCTTCGTGGATATCGGCGACGAGATGAGTGGATCCGGTCACCAACAAACCGCTGGCTGGGTTCATCAGCGCCAGCCCACGTCGGAGCGACTTCCTCACATTCACGCTGACTTCCGCCCCACCTCCCACCGCAGCGACAACGTCGGCCAGTTCAACCGGCGATGCTGCCCGAGGATGATCTGAGCGGGTGACGATGGTGTACTCGCTGATCGGCAGGAGCACTTTCAACATCCCGGCGACGTCTTTGTCGGCCGAAGCGCCGAAGACCAGCATCCAGCGTTGGTCAGGGAACCACTCTTCCAATGCTCTGCATAGCACTTGTGCCGAGTAGGAATTGTGCGCACCGTCTACAACTACCAATGGTTTGCGGCTGAGGATCTCCAGCCGCCCCGGCCAGCAGACGCTGCGTAACCCTTCGTGCACAGCCTCAATGGGGATGTGGAAGCCTCGCTGGTGCATAATATCAAGTGCAGCAATGGCGTTGGTAGCATTCTCCAGTTGGTGGCGACCCAACAGGGGGATCCAGTATTCCCCATCTAGTTCCGAACCGCCGCCAGTAATACGCCGGGCGGTGAAAGCCTGGCCGTCCAGGTCTGCGGAGCCAGAGTCATAATCCCAGTCGCGGCCAACCTCCGTGAGGGATGATCCTCGTTCCTGGCTGACCGCTTCGAGCACTTTGATCGCCTCGGCCCGCTGCGGCGCGCTCACAGCCGGAATGCCCGGCTTGATGATACCCGCTTTCTCGCGCGCGATCTCGGCCAGCGTGTTGCCCAGCAGGTCGGTGTGGTCCAGGCTAAGTGAGGTAATGACCGACACCTCAGGCGTCAAGACGTTGGTGGCATCAAGCCGGCCGCCCAGCCCCACTTCGACGACGGCAACTTCCACCTTGGAGCGGGCGAAGTGGAGAAAGCCGATGGCGGTGATGGCCTCGAAGTAGGTCACGCCGGGCGTGCGTTCAATCAACGGGCGGACTTCCTCTACCAGCGCGACGACTTCCTCCTGCGCGATCTTCCGCCTATCCACCTGAATGCGCTCGCGGAAGGTGTGCATGTGAGGCGAGGTGTAGAAGCCGGTATGGTAACCGGCGGCCCGCAAGCAGGCCTCACTCATTGCCGCTGTAGAGCCTTTGCCCTTTGTACCGGCTACGTGCACCGTTGGGAAGCGAGTGTGTGGGTTGCCCACAGCCGCCAGCAGTCGCTCGACTCGTGAAAGATCAAGCGTCTCGGGTGTATAGCGCTCAATGCGCGTCTTTTCGTAGTCCACGAGGCTGTAAAGATAAGCGATAGTCTCTATGTAATTCATAGTTTTTATCAGTATCCCACCAGTCGGCGCGGATTGTACTCGTTTTCCTGGGAAATGCAAGTTTGGTAGATTGGTAAATTGGTACATTGGTGGTTGGTAGGTTAGTTGAGCCTTCCCAATCTGTGAATCTACGAGTTTACCAATCTACCGACGTGTGGTATACTTTTGCCTGGATACTAATTTTGGGGGAGGTTTGTCTTGCGAATCCGGTACATCCTGGTAGCAATGGCAATGCTAGGCCTGTTGCTGACACTGGCCGCTTGTGGGGAAGAGCCTCTACTGAGCGATGTCTCCTTCCACACGGATCTCATCACGCCCAACGCCGACCGTGACAACGACGTACTGATTATCACCTACAACCTCTCCCGCAGCGCGGAGGTCTCGATCTACTTCGAGGACGAGGGAGGGAGCCGCTACTACTTTCGTGACCACGCGCACCGTGGCCCCTCCATCGAGGAGCCTTACCAGATTTACTTCGCCGGTGTGGTGGATGGTTATGTGTTGCCCGGCGAGCAGTTCGAGGGGTTCACGGTGGATAAGCGAGTGCTGCAGGACGGCATCTACACCTGGGTGGTGGAGGCTACGGACAAGATGGGCCACACCGAGCGGGCATCCGGCACGCTCACCATCGCCGAAGCAGACACAGTGTTGCCGAAACTGCGTGGCTTCGGTGTGCATCCGCCGGTCTTCACCCCAAACCGGGACGGTATCAGCGACCGGGCGACGATCAACGTGGACCTCAAGAAGGACGTGGAGGAGTTGACCGTCTATCTGATGGGGGAAGATGGGGTGCGCTACCATGTGGCGGAGCACGAAAAACTCACGCCGTTCAACGAGGCCGGTCCCCACGAGTTCGACTACGACGCCGGAGTAGACCTGGGGGCCGATCCCCCGCCCGACGGCACGTACACCGTTTACATGAGAGCGCGGGACGCGGTGGGGCAGTGGACGGTGGCGATGGGCACGCTGACCATCGAGGATGGCGGTGTGCCGCGAGTGTACATCCTCAACGCCGAGGTGGATTGGACGGGGGAGGGGCCGAAGGTGAGCATCCCATTGAGCAGCACGCTCTACTTCACCTTGACGATTGAGAACGACAGCGTCGTCCCCATCCGCACCAGCGGCCCCCCGCCGGGCACGGTGTACACCAGCGACCAGAGCTATGCGACACTGGGCGAGTTTGTTCAATCCGGCGTCTTTCGGGTGGGCATCCACTGTGAGACCAGCCCGATAGATCATCCCTGGCGTTGGGCGGTAGGCAGGCCGGACGATTTGGTAGAAGTGGTAGAGGGTGGCAAGAGTTACTTATACCTGCCGGCAGGAAAGCGGGCGCTCGTCACCGGTGGCATCCGCTTCGTGGACGTGGAAGAGGCCCGCAATCCACAGTACTGCTACGCCTCGCTCATTCACGAGGACGTGGAGATCTCGATGGTCAACTTCCGGGTGGACCCGGTGTTTCTGTTCATCGAAGTGCCCTAGGACGCCCGAGGGGGCAAGCGAATAGTCGGGCTTGCCTTTTGGAGGAGTTTGGTGTATGCTAGCAAGCGTCAACCCCAAGGATGCTGAGTTCACTCGGAAAAGGGTAGTAGCCCAACCGTGTTGGGTGTTGTTTGGCCCAAGACGGCCAAAACGATTGGTCCGCTATCCGTCAAGAATCTACCTGCTCGACTTTCCGAGAACTGTCTACTGCGAAAGGAGGTGATGTCTGCGAGGTAGTTGCTGAAGTGAAGAGTAATCAGATGGCTTGTCATTTCAAACCTTAAAACAGGAGGAGATAAAATGAATGCGAAGCGCGTATTGGCACTGGTACTGGTTGTGGGCCTGTTGGCAACGGGCCTGCTGACTTCCTGTGGTCCAGGGAAACTGGGCACAGAGAAAAACCCCATCGTCTGGGTCTTTGTTCCCTCCGGCGAGACAGAGCGCGTGACGGCCGGCGCTGAGTCGGTGGTCGCAATGCTGGAAGCAGAGACTGGCCTATTCTTCGAGGTCCGCGTTGCCACCGAGTACGCCGGCGCGATTGAGGCCATGTGCGCCGACCCGGCCGAGGCACACATGTCATCGCTGGCTACTTTCGCCTACGTCATGGCCGCCGACCGCGGCTGCGCCGAGGTTGCCATGCTCTCCGTGCGCTTCGGCAGCCCCACCTACAACGGCCAGATCCTCGTCCACGCCGACAGCGGCCTCACCGATCTTTCTGATCTGGCGGGCAAGACCTTTTGCCGCCCCGACCCGCTCTCGGCGAGCGGTTGGGTTGTCCCCTCGATCATGATCAAAGGTGCAGGGGTTGACCCCGACACCGGCCTGGCAGAGGTCGTGGATGCGGGCAGCCACGACGCGGTCGCCGCTGCCGTCTACGACGGCACCTGCGACGCCGGCGCCACCTACGTGGACGCCCGCACCCGCATCGAGGAGGACTACCCCGACGTGATGGAGCAGACCGTGGTCATCGCGATCGAGCCGGACATCCCCAACGACGGTGTCCAGTTCCAATCTGCCATGCCGCAGGAGTTACGCGACCAGATCGTGGCCGGTCTGCTGGCCATCGCTGCGACCGAGGAAGGCGTGGAAGCCCTGAAGACCGCCTATCAGTGGGAAGAACTGATCGAGGCGGACGACTCGTTCTATGACCCGTTCCGTCAGATTCTCCAGGCCGCTGGCGTCAGCGCCGAGGACCTGATGGGAGACTAGTTGACCACGAGTCAACACGAAGGAACATGTGTGAGGGGGGACCCCGGGGTCCCCCCTCGCGACAAATGGGAGGCAGGATGTTCGAGGTCAAAAACCTGACCAAAATCTACGATGATGGGACCGTCGCCCTGCGCGACGTCAGTTTTGATGTAGCGGATGGCGAGTTCCTGATCATCATCGGCCTGAGCGGCTCCGGCAAGTCCACCCTCCTGCGCTGCATCAACCGCTTGATTGATCCGACCGAGGGGCAAATCTTGTGGGATGGTGTGGACATCACGGCCGCCGAACAGACCGAACTGCGCGAGATCCGGCGCCAGATCGGAATGATTTTTCAGCACTTTAACCTGGTCAAGCGCTCCCCTGTGCTCACCAACGTCCTCGCCGGGCGGCTGGGGTACGTGAACCCGTGGAGCAGCCTCCTGCACCGCTTCCCGGACGAGGATCGGAAGATGGCAATGGCGGCGCTGGAGCGGATGGGCATCACCGACCAGGCCCACAAGCGGGCGGACGAACTGAGCGGCGGGCAGCAACAGCGGGTGGGAATCGCCCGCGCGCTGATGCAGCAGCCCCGCATGATCCTGGCCGACGAGCCGGTAGCCAGCCTGGATCCCGTGCTGGCCCACTCTATCCTGGAACGGTTGGAAGAATTAAACCAGGAGGAGAAGATCACTATCCTGTGCAGCCTGCACTACCTGGACCTGGTGCAGCAATACGCCACGCGGGTGATCGGCCTGCGAGATGGAGAGATCGTCTACCGGGGCACCAGGAAAGAGATCCGCGCGATGACGGACGAGGAATTCAAAGAGATCTATGGCAAGGAAGCGGTCAGAGTGGGCCTGGGGCTGCAAGGAGGGGTGGAGTAATGGCAACGCGGAAAGTTCAACAGGAATTCCAGCCCAGCCTGGCGCCACCGGTTGTGGCGGGCGTGGCCTCACTACTCATTCCCGGACTGGGCCAGGCGCTGGCCCGGCAACTTCAACGTGGACTGCTCCTGCTGAGCGCCCTGGTCACCGGCATTGGTCTATTTGCCTGGCGGATCAACTTGCTGGCCCCCAGGGAGATCGGAGCGGTGTCAAAGCTCATCAAAGCCCTCAGCCGCCGACCGCTCTTTGTAGGCCCGACGCTGGTGCTCATCGTGGCTTTGTGGCTATGGATCGCCTGGGACGCTTACCAGCAGGTCAGGCCAGCCCGGCGGGGCGGGCTGGGCATCTTTGCGCTCGTGCTCGTGCTTTTCTTTGCACTGGGCTGGCAGATCAGCGAGATCAATCTCTACAAGATGGCGACAGAACTTTCGGACGCCTCAGGGCCTCTCTCTCGGGTCGTGTGGCCGTGGGCGGCGGCTGTCACGCGGGATACCGAGACAGTGAGCGCTGGGGCCGACGTCCTCTCTCCCTGCGACGACGAACCACCGCCTCCCCCGCCAGAAGAAATACCCGGCCAGCCTTACCTGATGGCCGACCCGACCTGTGGCGATCTTTCTCAGCAGGCAGAGGAAGGGGGAAAACTCGTAACCATACCCGGCACTGTTTTGACCGTCATCGGCCGAGGCTTTGCTCCGAATACAGAGACCGAAATCTGGTGGGCGGACCCCATCGGCAACGCATTCCGCATGCGCAAGGAGGGAGAGTACATCGTCCTCCAGACAGACGACGCGGGGGCTTTCCAGATCGAGGTCACGATGCCCTACCGGCTCATCCCTCCCAGTTCCGAGGGCCGCCAGGTGCACCGGGTAGAGGCGCGTCAGACCTCGGATGTGGGCAACCTGATGCCCAGCGACGCATTGGTGCACAACATCGAAAAGATGGTAGAGACCATCGTCCTGGGGATGATGGCGACACTCTTTGGCATCATCCTCGCCATCCCCATCAGTTTCCTGGCCGCCCGGAACCTGATGTCCGGTTCCTCGATCACGATGGCGCTCTACTTTATCACCCGCACTATCCTGAATATCATCCGTTCCATTGAGCCAATGATCTGGGCCATTCTAGCCGTGACAGTGGTGGGGCTGGGTCCCTTCGCCGGCATCATCGCCCTGACCGTTCACTCCATCGCCGCGCTGGGCAAACTCTACTCCGAGGCTATCGAGTCCATTGACCCCGGTCAAATCGAGGCCGTCCAGGCCACAGGGGCGACGCAGTTGCAGATGATCATGTACGCGGTGGTGCCGCAGATGATCCCGCCATTCGTCTCCTTCTCCATCTATCGCTGGGACATCAACGTCCGTATGTCCACGGTCATCGGCCTGGTGGGCGGCGGTGGCATCGGCTTCCTGCTGATCCAGTACATCCGGCTGTTGGACTACCGTTCGGCAGGGATTTGCGTCTGGTTTATCGCCATCACCGTGGCGACCCTGGATTACATCAGCGCGGATATCCGGCAGCGGTTCGTATAGACAACAATGCCCCATCTGGCAGTGGTGATCGTCAGTTGGAACGTGCGCGACCTGCTGGCGGTCTGCCTGCGTTCCCTCTTCACCGACCTGGATCGGTCTGACCTGAAGGCCGAAGTCTGGGTAGTGGACAACGCTTCCACCGACGGCACGCCCGAAATGGTGGCGGAGACATTTCCCGCCGTCCATCTCGTCGCCAGCCAGGAGAACCTGGGCTTCGCTGCGGGCAACAACCTGGCGCTGCGCGAAATCTCCAACTCCCACACTCCCAAACCCCCAAACTACATTTGGCTACTCAACCCCGATACAAAAGTGCAACCTGGGGCGACGGTGGCGCGGGTGGATTTTATGAAGCGCACGCCGCAGGCCGCCGTGGCCGGGGCGAAACTACTCTACGCTGACGGCTCCCTCCAGCAGAGCGCCTTTCGCTTTCCGGGCTTGGTACAACTGGTCTTCGAATTCTTCCCCCTCCCCCCCCCGGGGGGCCCCC